>JAEWRS010000373.1 GCA_023398855.1 Bacillota bacterium | reverse complement strand
AAATATCCAGATCCACATGATCCACCGCCTTTACATAACCGGTGGTTTTTTTAAATATTCCCTTTCTGACCGGGTAATAAGTTTTTAATCCTCTTACAGAGATCAGTATTTCTTTATTCTCTTTCATGTTACCGGCCCTCCCCATTCAAACAGTCAACGAAGCACCTGCACATATGCCCTGGAGCAATTAAATGCTCCTCTGGGAATCTTTCCTCACATACCGGTGCTGCGTATGCACATCTGGGAGCAAACTGACAGCCTGGCGGACGTTGGTAAGGGTCCGGAGTGGAACCTTTGATCGGCTCAAGCTTCTGCCCTTTTCCCCGTCCCAGAACAGGAATGGAATTTAAAAGCGCCTTTGTATAAGGGTGGGAAGGCTTTGTCAGGACTGACCTGGCATCTCCGCTCTCCACAATATTACCCATATACATCACCGCAACATCATCTGCCAGCTCTGACACTACCCCCATATCATGAGTGATCAGTAAGATAGCCGTATCATTGTCATTTTTCAACTCCAGCATTAATTCAAATATCTGGGCCTGAATGGTGACATCCAGGGCTGTCGTGGGTTCATCTGCTATGAGCACTTTTGGTCTGCAGCTCATTGCCATGGCAATCATAGCACGCTGGCACATCCCCCCTGAAAACTGATGAGGGTATTCATAAAACCGTTTTTCAGGCATGGGGATTCCCATTTCCTTTAAAAGCCCGATAGAGGCCCTTGATGCCTCTGCTCTGTTTTTAGCTCTCCCATGAGAAAGGAGTGCTTCATTGATCTGGTATCCCACGGTAAATACGGGATTGAGCGCCGTCATAGGGTCCTGGAATATCATGGAAATACCGCTGCCCCTGATATTGCGCATGTCCCTGCCTTTTCTCTTTAGCTGATCAATCCGGATATCCTTGTTATTGTTAAAAAAATGGATCTCACCTTTTTCAATTCTGGAAAGATCCGGCAGCAGACCCATGATGGAATTTGCTGTAACCGATTTCCCGCATCCGCTTTCCCCAACAATACATAAAATCCTTTGTTTTTTTAATTCAAAATCAATTCCCCTGATTACCTGATTACAGCGGTCATTGTTGTAAAAATTCACATGGAGGTTTTTAACACTTATTACGGTATCGTGACTCATATTCCTTCCTCCTTAACCAATCTGAGACGGATCTGCCGCATCTCTTAATCCGTCTCCAATGAAGTTGATGCTGATAACAAACAGAGTAACCACAACACCGGCTGGTACCCAAACCCACCACGCATCCCTAAGGACCATGATGTCCTGCGCCGCATTTAATATATTTCCCCAGGTAGCCACTTCCAAAGGAACCCCCAGACCCAGGAAACTAAGTGATGTCTCCTGAAGAATAAACATTGCTGTTGACAATGTTATGTTGACTAGAACTGGGCCAACTGCGTTTGGCAGTATATGAACAAAAGCAATTCTCATGGAACCGATCCCAAAGGCTCTTAAGGCCTGGACATATTCCTCCTCCCGCAAAGTAAGCATCTGAGATCTGGCCATCCGGTACATGGAGGGCCAGCCTGTTATAGAGAATATGAATATCAGGTTCCAAAGACTCTGCCCGGTAATGGTTACAAGGATCAGCACCATGATCATCTGGGGGAAGGCCATTAAAATTTCTGATATCTTCATAACAATCCCGTCTGCCAGCCCACCTTTATAGCCTGCAATGGTACCCAGCGAAACACCCAGAAACGTAGCAATCAACGCGGATCCTAACCCAACGGCAATGGATATTCTGCCTCCATATAACACTCTCGCAAAAATATCACGCCCGATTTTATCTGTTCCGAGAATATGCTTTGCTGATGGTGCCTGGAGAATGCTCTTTAAATCAATCTTGGCAGACGAATAAGAAGTGATGGCTGGTGCTGCAAAACAGCAAAAAAGGATAATCATAAATAGTATCAGACCTGCAACAGATAGCTTATTGGCAAGCATTTTCCTTAATACCCTGCTTTTTAATCGTTTCTTTCTTTTCCCTGACTCTTCCTGCGCAAGGATCCGGTCCATTTTTTTGTCCAATGCATTCATTGATCCCATACCTCCTAACTCAGCTTTATACGGGGATCCAGCATAGCGGTAACTAAATCAACCAAAATGCTTGACACCAGAACGATCAGCACAGAAAAAAATCCAATCATCATCACCAGGGGAGTGTTCTGCGCCCGCACGGCTTTGATAAACAGGCCGCCGATACCAGGCCACTGGAATACCTCTTCCACTACAACTGCTCCGCCGATCAGCATTGGCAGACGGAACCCGATCAAAACCACAACAGGTGTTACTGCCGCCCTAAGACCATGGAGGAGGTTCACTCTCCACTCCGGGATTCCTTTTGATCTTGCGGTCTTCATATAATCCCTGCCCATGGATTCCAGCATACTGCCCCTTGCATATCTCATGACTCCGGCTGTCATGGAAAAGCCCAGGACCGATGCCGGCAGGATTAAGTAAGGCAGTCTCTGTATAAAGCCTTGTCCGGCATAAGCCATACGCCCGCCTACCGGCAGAATGCTGTGATGCAGAGTCAGTGCATTAATACAGATAAGACCAAATAAAAATTGCGGGATCGCTACACCAGTCATTCCCACTATGTCCAATATATGATCCAGTACACTTCCCTTTTTCAACGCACTGATTACACCCAGTAAAATGCCGAAAAAAGAAGACATGATCAGAGCTGCCGCCGATAATTCCAGGGTTGCAGCAATATGATTCCTCATGATTTCTGCAACCGGTACACCGGACTGCAGGGAATACCCAAAATCCCCATGCACAATACCAGTCAGCCATTTAAAGTACCGGATGATAAAGGGATCATTTAGTCCAAGAGAGTTTCTCATCTGTTCCAGCTGCTGCGCTGACATGGTGGAAAGCGCATCCGGCGGAATGAGAAAATCAACCGCATCACCTGGCATCAGTTCAATTCCCAGATATATGAGAAAGCTGATAACTAACATCATTGGAATTAATGATAAAATCTTTCTGATAGTATAAGTAGCCATTTAATTCCTCCTGTTATAAACGGTGAGCCCTTACAAACTCACCGTTTACATGCTTCGTCAATGGGAGATTATTTTATATTCGCTTCATGGGGAAACTGATTGATAAAAAAGCATCTTGTATATCTGATATTTGCAGTATTAACCTTCATATTTTCCATGGTCTCTATTGCCTTTGCTTCATCTGTGGACTTTGACCATGCATAGTCAATCCTGCCTGCTCCTGCATTCTTTACAAGGTTTGCATCATTTTCACTGCTTGCAGACATATAAATGGTTTCTATATTGCCGCTTCCGGTTTTGTAGTATCCATCCCATCTTTTCAAGGTCGCATAATTGTTCAGTACTACTTCATCAACCTTATATGGGCCGGAGCCAATTGGTTTCTGCCAGAAACCATCCTGCTGGAGTGCCGCCGGATCTGCCTTTTCAAGACAATGCTTCGGTAAGATGGGCCACTGGGAAAACACCTGAAGTGCATTTGCGGATACCTTATCAAAAGAAATTGTAATCTTATTTCCATCAACAGCTACACCCTCTAAATGCTCCGCTTTCCCATCAATAAAATTCTGGGCACCGCGGATTGCCTTCATGACTTCCGAAGCAACCGCATTGGTTCCGGGAGCCTTTAGCATCAACTCTATGGTAAATTTCACATCCTCTGCCGTAAGAGGCTGGTCATCGTGCCATTTTAAGTTATTACGCAGTGTAAATTCAATGGATTTAGAATCTTCGCTGACCTTATAGTCCTGGGCCAGCATCCCGTCCTTTGGATTTAAATTTTCATCTGCACTGATCAGCTTATCAAAAATCAGCTCCGTACTAATTAAGAGTCCTGGGTTAACCAAAGGATACCAGAAAAACTCCTGAGGCCCTCCATTTGTATACATGGTACGGTCGTCCCTGTTAATCTTCCAGTCCAGGATATGTTTCTCATATGAAAACTGGTCATTTCCAAACCCAGCTCCAGCCATATCAAGGGCATTGCTGTTATAAATAAAGCAGACCTGGTGATAAAGAGGGAGTGCAATGACATTTTCTGCCACAAAATTCTGGATTTCACCAAACGCCTTTTTCTGCATGTTAATATCCATAGTCCCGTTGGCTGATACAATTAATTCATCAAGCCCTTCCTGCTTTGGAACGGTGGAGTTATTGGAAGCAGTGGAACTGAATCTGTTATAAAACTCAGATTCAGCCAACGCAGCCACTGCAGCATAAGCCAGATCCCACTTGACTACGGAAGGCCCCTTTTCCCGGTCCACCGGAGGAACCCAAAGCTGGGCAGCCAAATCACCCTCCAGCTTTCGGAATTGGGACTTTACCCCAACCTCCTGCCAGTATTGTCCGATAATAGTCATCAAGTCAACGGTCTGCTGGTCATCGTAATAATATACTACGTCAAGGGTATAATCCGACGGCCAGCCCGCTTCCTTTAAAAGCTCTTTTGCCTTGTCCGGGTCATATTTATATGTAGGAATTCCCGCATTCAGCCAATCACCCGGAGCAGTGAAGCTTTTTGCCGCCTCAGCTTTGCCGTTAAACAGCGTTTCAACAATTGAATCCATGTCAATCGCATAAGCCAGAGCCTGCCTGACCCTTACATCTGCAAGCGGAGTTCCAGACTCTTTGCCTCCTGCCATGCCTTGATTACCAGTTGCTGCTTCTCCTGATTTGGTACTCTCTGTCTTTTCTCCGGTACCTGATGACTGCAATACCGGCTGCTGCTTACCGCTGCAGCCAACCAAAAGCGACGCCGCCAGAGATGCCGCACATATCATACTTACCAGTTTTTTTTGTTTCATAAATAACCTCCCTCTCTTATTTGTACTTTGTAGTATAAAGTATTAACTTGCAATTGATATGATCAGTTTAATTAACTTTATTTTAAATGTCAACTAACAATCTCACCTAATATTCGATATTTTTTTATGCATTATTTACATATCATTCGGGTATTCAGGTTCTAATTTTATTTATTTATTTCTTACATTGACACTAGGCGAATAATAAATTATAATAATATCAAAGTTATTACTTTGTACTACAAATATATGGGATTGGATTGTTGACTTATGAAAAATTTAAAAACCAGGAAACTATATTTACAGGTATACGATGAGATCAAGCAGTATATCAAGGAGCATAATCTGCAGCCAGGAGATAAGCTTCCCACTGAAATGGAAATCTGCGAGTCACTGGGGGTAAGCCGGAATGTTCTCAGAGAAGCGCTGAAATCTCTGGAAATCACAGGAGTAGTAACTTCCAAGCCAGGGGTGGGCATTATTATCAGAGAGTTTAACTCTGACTTTTTTATGTCTTCGCTGATTTCTCACGTGGATGCTTCTAATGACAGCAAGATTAAAGATTATATTGAAGAGCTGCGTCATGTCCTGGAATTGGGCTTTGATCAAAAAGCCTTTTACAGTCTGGGATTGACTGACATTGACCGGATGAATGACCAGGTGACCATTATGCAAAGTCACCTGGGCGTGGATCATGGAGGAACAAAGCCCTTGGGCATTGAATTTGCAAAAGCTGATGCAATGTTTCATAAAACAATGTTTTCCAAAGTGGAGAATGTTCTTCTTTCCTCCATTATAGATTTCTTCTGGGCTTATGATAAATATTACACCACCAAACTCTCCTCAAAATCCATTGAAATAACCATTGAAAAGCACGAACGTATCATTAAGGCACTTTACGAGCATGATTATGAGAAATTCCATCAGGCCATGATTTACCATTACACGTATGAATATCAAAAAAAATAGACACCAATGTTTGGTGGCTATTTATTCTAATTCATGTCACAAGATACAGGGACGCTATTGGACTAAATGACGCGGCAAAAAGCTTTACACCTTTTTGCCGCGTCATTTAGCATTCATAAATCCTGATACAATCTGATTCAAGAGCCGAGAACATTTTAACTCTGTTTATTCTGACAAATTTATGGTTATTGCTTTTGGCCTTGTCATTGCCTCAATAGAATATCTTACTCCCTGAGTACCCATACCGGAAGCCTTCACACCTAAAAACGGAAAATGATCCGGCCCTCTTTCGGTTTTATTATTAATCTGAACAGTCCCTACTTCTAATTTTTCAGCAATGCTAAAAGCCTTGTTGATATCTCTGGTAAATACGGAAGACTGCAGCCCATATTCAGAACGGTTGGCTATCTCTATTGCCTCCTCCATATCCTTCACCCGGATAATAGGAAGAATTGGTGAAAAGGGCTCTTTCCATGCAATCTCCATATCAACCGTTACCTTATCCAGCAAAGTAGGATAAACTAAATTTCCCTCTCTTTTATTACCAACAATTATTTCAGCACCCTTTGCAAGGGCATCCTGGATTAAGAATTCCGCAAAGTCAGCAGCCTTCCCATCAATCAACGGTGTAACCACTACAGCATCCCTGGGATCTCCCACAGATAACTTTTCAATTCTTGTTTTCAGCATGCCTACTAACTGATCCGCAACATGATCAGTGGTTATAATACGCTTTACTGCCGTACAGCGCTGTCCGGAATAAGAAAATGCACCTTCCACAATATTATTTGCAGCATACTCCAGATCAGCATCTTCCAGGACAAGCGCCGCATCCTTTCCGCCCAGTTCCAATAACAGAGGGGTCATGCAGGATATACTGGATAAATGCCTGCCAACCTGGGTACTGCCTGTAAAATTAATAAAATCAATGTCCTGGTGAGTTACGATATAATCTCCAATCTCACTGCCTTTACCAGTAACGGTCTGTAGTACCCCGGCAGGCAGCCCGGCATCCTGCAATGCTTTCACAAGGTGGAGGGCACTAATCGCTCCCTGTGTAGCCGGTTTTAATATGACTGTATTGCCCCCGATCAGTGCCGGTGCTATCTTGGAAGCTGATAAATTAATCGGGTAATTAAAGGGTGATATGGCTAGTACGGTTCCAAGAGGGACTCTTTTCACATAAGATATTTTATTTCTGGAGCCTCCCGGAAAGTTCTCACCGCTTACAGCGGTTCCTTCCAGGCTTTTCCCTGCATCAGCAGTAAACCGAAGAAAATCAGCGGTTCTCTTTACTTCGGATAAGGAAGATTTCTTATCCTTTGCAATCTCCATCATCAAAATATCTGATATTTCTTCTGCTCTTTCCTCCAAAATCTCTGCTGCCTTATACAGTAACCGTGCCTTTTCATATATGGGAACACTGGCCCACAAAGAATGGCCTTCCTTAGAATAACGGATCACCTCATTAACCTCTTCTTTGCTGATTGCCTGTATCCTACCGATAAAAGAACCATCTGCAGGGGAATTTATGGTAATCACATTACCTGATGCCGATTCCACCCACTGGCCATTGAATAAATTTCCATAGACATGCTTTTCATTGCATAATTCAGACATATTATTTCTCCTTTCCATCCCTTCACTACGTTTATCTGTTTGTAATATATCACAAAGACAAGAATCAAATGCCAACAACATCTGCAATATGATCCATCAGATACAGGAAAAGCATAACATTGGAATGAGGGATTTCAATAATATTGCCCTTATCCGGCAGACTGTTTTTTTATTAAACAGACTCCTCTGTCTGCTGTTTCTCTGTTTTTGCTTCTTCCTCAGCCTCTGTCATTAATATGGCATTTACAGCGTCTGTTGTTTTCACATGATCTGGAATTCCAGTAATATTTAAGTTCTTGGTTACTTTTGCATCATAAGTTTCTGCTCTCATGATCTCTGAGAGGTCAACCCCTGTGGCTTCTTTCATGGATTCAAATAGCTTAGCCATAACAACGGGTACATTACCGGCTACAGAGCTGATTCCATTGCTTCCGTCCCCTCTTCCTCCATCAATAATTGTAATCTTGTCAATCTGGGATAAAGGTTCAGCAATTTTCCCGGCAATTTCAGGGAGAACCTTGATCATCATCTCTGCCATAGCAACCTTATTATACTTTTGATAAGCCTCTGCCTTCTTTTCCATTGCCTCAGCTTCGGCTAAGCCCTTAGCCTGAATTGCAGCTGCTTCTGCTTCTCCCTTGGCTTTAATACCCTCTGCTTCCTGAAGCATGGC
>JAEWRS010000256.1 GCA_023398855.1 Bacillota bacterium | reverse complement strand
TATCCTTTTCCTGCCCATTTCATCATTTCCTAACACTCCTTTTTTTGTTACATTATACCATCCAAAATGGACGCTGTAATTTACAATATTCTTACATTCCCTTCCAAAATCATCCATTTTATTGTTTGAAGCCATTTAAACGAAGCATTGTAAGTAAGACATGGCAGCATTTAAGCAGCCTTCCACCCCTACCAGACTGCTTTCCAGGCAAAGGTGGTAATTCTGAGCCTTCCCCCATTCGCATCCCGTATAGTACTGGTAATAATCCTTACGCTTATTATCTATTTCCCGGATCCGTTCCTCCATCTGTTCAGGGCTTACGCCTGTTTCTAGAGAATTTATACGTTTAATCCTGTTTTCCATCTTGGCATACACAAATAAATTTATGCTGTTTTCAAGCACCCTGTCCGCACACCGTCCCACAATGATACAAGGTCCCTGATCCGCCAGTTTTCGTATCACACGGGACTGGGCCAGAAAAATCTGGTCTGACATGGAAACTTCATATATCATAGAGAAGGGAGAATAAAACCTTTGGTCCGAAGGCTCCTGCTGGATTGAGACATGCTCATCATAATGCAAAATTTCCTCCTCCGCTAAATCACTCTCTTCTGCAGACAAAGAAATCAGTTCCTTATCATAGAATGGAAGCTCCAGACTTTCTGCCAGCTTCATGCCCAGCTCTCGTCCTCCGCTTCCAAACTCCCGGCTAATTGTAATCACCTTATCCAACATATGCTCCTCCTTATCTTCTGCTGAGTAATTTTTGTACCCATCATAGTTTCACAGCAGGATACTTTCAAGGCTGCCAAATGGGCGTTTGTTTCCTGGTTATCTTGATATATCTGCATTTTACCACATTCTTAAATACCTGTATACCACAAATCCATGCTGCTTATTCACAGTTTGAGGAAATTTCCGGATAAGTTGTTACTTCCCTGCCCCTCAGTTAAAAGGAAAAGGGTCTCCCTGCTGCTCACTACAGTTCTTAATATCCAGCCAGGATTCTTGTGAGTTCACTATCTTTATTTAAGATAATTGTCTTATTCGTGCCTTTTAACGATGATTTTAAAGCATCCAGCGAACGGACGTAATTGTAAAAATCAGCTTTTGACTCGTCATTGTATGCATTGCTTAGAATCTGCATATATTGAGCCTCTCCTTCTGCTTTAATCATCTCAGCCTCTGCTTCCGCTTTTGCAACGGTTTCCTTTGCGGTTTTATCCGTCTCATTATGGATCAGAGAAGACTGATAATCTCCATCAGCGGTATACTGAGCCGCAATATTATTTCTTTCGGAAATCATCCGCTGGTATACAGACTCTTTATTGGAATCCGGCAGATCAAGCTTTTTTGTTTCCACAGCAAGGATATGAATCCCATAGGAATCCATGGAAGTCCCTATATTAACTGTAATCACATCTGCAAGTTCTCCATCTCTTCCTGAAATAATATCTTCCTGGCTGGTTGCAGACATAACAGTTTTGATGGAATTGTATACAACATTGTCAAGCCTTACTTCAGCCTTTTCAATGCTTGCATTGAGGGAAGATAAATATTTAACCGGATCCGTAATCTCCCAGATCACAAACGAGTCAACATTCATTACTTTCTTATCCCTGGTGGTGACATCACTTGGAATGAGATCATAGATCATTTTTTTTCTTGGAATCCTTTGGGTACTTTGAACAAATGGAGCCTTAAAAGATAAACCGGCAGTATTTTCCACACGCATAACTTTTCCGAACTGCTTGATTAATGTGTATTCGTCTGCCATTGTGACAACAAGAGAATTAAAACCTAAAAATAAAAGAAGCAGAAAAACAACTCCAAATTTCACTGTTTTAGCCATTGTTATTGTTCTCCTTTCTCGGTGCTTACAAAGGGTTCTAAAGGAAGCATCTTTTGTGTTCCATCTGACCCATCAATAATTACTTTTAAAGAGGGAAGAACATTTTCCATGGTCTCATAAAACATTCTCTTTTTTGTAATCAATGGATACTTGATATATTCCTGGTACATATCATTAAACCTTGATACCTGGCCTTCTGCTTCGCTGATTCTTTGCTGCTTAAAGGCTTCTGCATCCTTTTGGGCCTTATCTGCTCTGGCGTTTGCTGCCGGAATCTGCTCGGATTGATATTTTTTGGCTTCATTGATTTTTGTGTCCATACTCTGTTTTGCATCTTCTACTGCCTTAAATGCATTGCTCACTTCCTTTGTAGGCGGTTCTGAATCCTGTATGGTTACGTTATTAATACCTATGCCAATATCTTCTCTTTCCAACCGTTCAGAAAGAAGCTGTTTTACTTTTGCCTGTATTTCAGCTTTTCCTGTGGTAATAACTTCATCAACACTATAGATACCAACCGTATCTCTTATATAAGACTGAGAAAGATTTTTTAGTATATCCACTGCATTATCACGGTAAACATATGCTCTGACCGGGTCAACCACCTGATACTCAATGTAGAAGTCAACATTCACAAAATTAAAATCTTTCGTGATCATTTCAGATTCACTGAAGGTTGATTCATTTTCTTCGTCATAGCCGATCCTCATGCCTTTGATTTCTTTTGACATCTTGTAAACAGTCTGTATAAAAGGGATTTTAAAATGAGGTCCTGTTTTTGTCACACTCACAGGGTTTCCAAATGTACATACTACCGCAACCTTATCTTCGGTCAGCGTATAAAAACTATTGGAAAATAAAAAAACAGCCAGTACCATTGCTATCAAAAAGGAAATCCCCCTAAAAACCACCTTTTTCTGCTTTTCTCTTGGAAGTTTTTCCAAATCTCCCGGTGTCCGGTTACTGGAATCCTCTTGGCCTCCAAATTTTTTAACCATATATTACTCCTTTCTTTTGACTGCAGTTTTTCAAATCATCTTCTATTATACACGATTTGCAGCATTTAAGGAACTTCTTAATAAGTGAAACCCATTTCTTCCCCTTAAATCCATAAAACAGCAGAAAATCTCACTCCACGCCAAATTCTTTTATCTTCCGGTACAGGGTGGAGCGGGATATTCCAAGCACATCAGCAATATCCCTTTTGGAATATCCCCTTTCAAGCATTGCCTTTATCCGTTCTCTAGCAGTTTCTCCAAGCCCGCAAAATACCTCCTCATCCTGCCTGACCAGATTCTTTTCCTTCAGTTCCTCTACGCTCACTTTCCCGGAACACTTCCCTGCAATCCGCTCAAGAATAAGCTCCATATTATGCTTCCCCATTTCTGAATAATGGTTTTTAAAATATAATATCACTTCTCCTGACAGTTCAACTGTTTTGTTGTGGTAAAGGCTCTTATAATATGCCAAACCAGAATTTACATAATGCCGGAACCTCACCAGATCCTTTTCCATTCCATCCACAGTTATTTTATGTAAAGCCATAAGACGATATAACTCCGGGGAAAACAGCTTTTGTTCCACCAGAGGTTCCAGCTCTCTGTCCGCACAGAACACAAATCTTACATTGGAGCGGATCAGCTTATTATGGGATTTGAATTTCCCTGTTTTCATAAAATCCGACAGATAATTCTGAATGTATATGGGCATGTGTTCCGGCTGCACAATGACTATGGTACAGTTATCGGCATTTTTTAAGAGACCGTATTCATCCATCATATATATTTCAAATAAATCCCTGTATAAATTATCCGCATAAACCACATACAGGTCATGGAGATTCCTTTCCGAAGTATTAAATACCGCCTTTGCCAGAAGGAGATTCCGCTCATTATCAGAACTTTGTATCAGAACATGATGATCTGTTTTGGCCAGAGCCCTGGCTCCATCCAGTTCCTGCCTTGTAAAATATTTTTTAAGCCATTCCAAGGTTACAAGAGAGCCTTGTTCGGAAATGTTGATCCTTTTCACAAAATCGCTTTGAGGCCTGAAATAAAACAGGGTGCTGAATTCTGTATCACTTAAATATATCTTCTTACTGGACACCACTCCATGAAATAAATAATCGTTTCTTTCAAAGATCAGCCTTTCATTGCTGATATCTTCATAGCACTGAAAATAATCTTCTATTAATTGAAACGGAAACAGCTCTTTCATGTTTTTGCCGGTCAATCCTCTGTCAAAATGAATGATATCGCAAAAACGCTGGTTTACATGAATGATATTTCCGTAATAGTCCGTATAAATAACCGCCTCAAACATCTTATCCATAATTGCTTCTATTTCTTTCAGTCGGTTTTGAAGCCCGATTGTTTTTGTCTCATTTTCAATTTTTCCTGACAAAAGTTCTGCAAAATTTTCTAAAAACGAAACAGTTGAATCCAGGCTTTCAAACAGGAATTTCGCCCTGTGCCTGGTTAAAATCAGAGCAAGTGCACCCACAACCTGGTTTTCTACCCTTATGGGTACCCCTACAAAGCTGCTCATCTTACACTCCTTAAACTGGCCGCACCTGCGGCACCCAGACAGGCGGGACT
>JAEWRS010000187.1 GCA_023398855.1 Bacillota bacterium | reverse complement strand
CTGTTAATCATAGAGAACACCAATCCTTTGTTTTGTATTAGTTAGTCGCTAAATACTATATCACAAAGTGGTGTTCTCTTTTTATTTATTTTCCATTATCCGAATAAAACTTTACGCTAGCGCTTATAACCCTATTCAACATTACATTCCTGATCTCAATTACGAAACCATCTAATCCAATCAGTGTTATTGCGTCCATACTGTACATTTAGTCCACTAAATATGGCATAGATAACACTAAACAAATCCAAATAGTAGTGGTTGATTTTTCATCTCGTAATAGGAAACAAAATACTTGACTGCATTTTCTGGAAAAAATTCCCTCCTGGAATCCTTTTACAAGCTGTTCAATCGCCTGAGGCTGGTCTTCTTATATTGGGGTTTCCCCTATTGTTATCTTTTCTTGCATTGCAGGTCCAGATAAGTTATAGTATTATCAAAAGTATGAAACACATTCGGTAATCGGATGGACAGGGAAACTATCACCCTATTATGAAACATCAGGAGGACTTTTATGTACAGCTTTGTTAACGACTACAGCGAAGGCGCACACCCCAAAATTTTAGAGGCCATAATTCATGCCAATTTAATTCAGAACACCGGATACGGACTGGATGACCATTGCAGCAATGCCCGTGCCCTCATCAAAAAGGAAATACGCCGGGAAGATGCGGATATTCATTTCATAGTTGGAGGCACCCAGACCAATTTAATCACAATCAGCACTGCCCTTCGTCCCTGGCAGGCAGTCATCTCTACGGACAAGGGGCATATAAATGTCCACGAAACAGGCGCCATTGAAGCCACCGGACATAAGGTTATAGCCATGCCGTGCAAGGATGGAAAACTGACTCCGGCCCACATCCAGACCGCCCTGGATCTTCATTCAGATGAACACATGGTGCAGCCCAAAATGGTCTATATCTCCAACTCCACAGAAATCGGTACCCAGTATACCAAAAAAGAACTGGAGTCCCTTCACCACATGTGCCGCCAGAAAGGCCTTTACTTATTCCTGGATGGTGCCCGGCTTGGCTCTGCTCTTACAAGCTCTGTGAATGATTTAACATTGGAAGATATCGCAGCACTCACAGACGTATTTTATATCGGAGGAACAAAAAGCGGTGCCCTGTTTGGTGAAGCGCTGGTGATCTGCCACCCGGATTTAAAACCTGACTTCCGGTACATGATCAAGCAGAGAGGAGCCATGCTGGCTAAGGGCTGGCTTCTGGGTATCCAGTTTGAAGAATTGTTTTCCAACAATCTCTTCTTTGATCTGGCAGCCCACGCAAATGATATGTCCGCTTTACTAAGAAAGGGGATTGCAAAGTGCGGATATTCCTTTCTCGCCGATTCTATGACAAACCAGCTTTTCCCCATCTTTCCTGACCACGTGATCGCAAAGCTGGAACATGATTTTCAATTTATTGATCAGGAGCGTGTGGATGACAGCCATACTTCCGTCCGTCTGGTTACCTCCTGGGCCACCAGCGAAGAAGCCTGCCACCGCTTTATCAGCCTTCTGGAAACCTGCTAAATAGAAAGCCCTCTAAAGCCAGCGTTTTAATTGGCCGGCCCTGGAGGGCTTTTTTTACAGTTTATCGTTTTTCATTCAATGCCTTTATGGCTTCCCCTAGCTGGTTGTCTTCGCTGTGCTCTATTTTGATCTTGGTTTTCAAATCTTCTTTTAAATCAACCATAATATCTGGCTCCAGGCCTTTTCCATGAAGATCAAAGCCGCTTGGCGTATAATAATGGGCAACCGTCATCTTTATGGCAGTGCCATGATCAAGAGGAAACAGAGTCTGAACGATTCCCTTTCCAAAGGTCTTTGTTCCCACCAGCTTTGCCTTGCCATAAGCCTTAAGAGCTCCAGAAAAAACTTCAGAAGCACTGGCTGACTGGCCATTTACCAAAACCACCATGGGCACATCTACCTTATGACCATCAGAGGCATAATACTGTTCCCCATCTCCATTTTTATCAGCCATATAAAGAAGAAGAGTTTTATTTTTTTTGGTCCTGACCAGATTAGGATCTCCTTTGATCACCAGATCGTCGGGCAGAATATAATCCAGCATGGAAAGTACCGCATCCACAACTCCCCCAGGATTATTTCTTAAATCCACAATCATCTTCTCCATGCCTTGTTTCTCCAGATCGTCAATGGCACCTTTAAACTGGTCCGCAGTTACCGTATCAAACTGGCTGACCGATATATACCCGATATTGTCTGCAAGCATTTCATGCTCAACAGTGGGAACCGTGATCTGGCGCCGCTCCATGGTCATATCCATATAGGCTCCTGTCTCCGGACGAAGAACCGTTACCACGACCGGAGTTCCCTCCGCTCCCTTAATATGGTCCTTTACAACCAGCTCCAGATCCATACCGGTCACTTCTTCATCTCCCACCTTATAGATCATGTCACCAGGCAGCATTCCTGCTTCCGCTCCCGGTGTTCCTTCAAAGACCTTTGTAACAGTAATAATGCCGGTTGCCGCGCTTTGGCTGACCATCACTCCGATTCCGCAGTATTCTCCTGCAGTATCCTCCTTCAGCTTTTCGTACTCATCAGCAGTATAATAAACCGTATAAGGGTCCTCTAATCCATAAAGCATCCCTTTATAAATCCAGTCTTCCACGTTCTTTGTATTTTCATCGAAGAGATAATACTTATCAATCACACTCTGGATCGTCTGGATTTTATTCACGATCCGGTTCATATCAAGGCTGCCTTCCTGGTTCTCTGCCTGAGCGGATTCAGCTGCCTGGCCTTTTCCATCAATGGCAGCCCTGCCGATCAGAAAAATCCCCAGAGACATTCCCACAATCACAAGACCTGCCAATGTGGTAAGAAGTGCTCCTACTAGGGCACCCTTCCAAAATTTATTCTTACTTTCCACTGTTATTCTCCTATCTAGCTCTTTATGGGCTTGCGTATTTCACCGGTTTGCATGGCTGCACCTGCTCTGATCCCAACATGAAGATATGCCTCTGCGGAATATCCGGTATGCCCACATTTGCAATTATCTGCTCCTGCCACACTTCCAGCATCATACGATGACGCCGGGAGCAATGCATGGAAACGGCATAAATACCTATGTTACAAGGAATTATGATATATGCCGGCAGCATAATTGTATGTAGGTGTGGCCGCTATTCCCGGAAAAAGGCAGAAGATACTTCTGCCTGAAAAAAGAGCCTGTATTTGAAATACTCCTGCTACCTTACAAGACAGAACCATATAGGATTAATATTCCCCATAGCAACGGTATTATACGTTTTCATGACCTGCTCCCCGTTTTCCCCAACTGGAAAGCTTAGAACTTTGCTGGACCCAATATCACTCTCCGGCATTTTCCTATCATATGCAGATATGCTGCATCAATATTCCCTGTAATTAAAATCTTCTTTCCTATACTTTCAAATGTTTCCTGATGGTAAAGAAGCTTACAAAAAATCCGATCCCCACACCAAGAGCCAGCGCCGTTGACGCCATATATGGGAAGATGGCTTCCACTGGCAGAAACTGAAACAGTCCGGATAAAATACTGAACTTTGTAACCACATATTCAACCGTAGACCGGTACAGAAAATAAATGGAAATAAGAGGAATAGAGGCTCCCACCAGGCCAATGATGACACCTTCTACCACAAAAGGTGCCCTTATCATATAATTGGTCGCACCGATCAATTTCATAATCTGATTTTCATTCTTTCGGAAGGCAGCTGCCACTGAAATGGTATTGCTGATTAAAAATATAGCCACCGCCAGTAACACACCGATAATCAGCATGGAGAGAACTCCGATCACCTTGTTTAAGCTGTTCATCCCTTCTGCTGCTGTCTTGGAATAATTGACTTTTCTGACACCATCCAGACTCTTCAACCAGTCCACCACTTGATTCTGATCCACCAGGTCCTTTAAATATATAGTATAAGAAGCGGAATTTGCCAGGGGATTGTCCTCCTCAAATCCTTCCGCAAGATCTTGCAGGTCACCAAAGTATTCCTTCTTTGCTTCTGCCCACGCTTCTTCCGCCGAGGTGAATGTCACTTCCTTCACATCTTCTCTGGCTTTGATCTCATTACCAATCTCCTTGATCTTATTGGCATCCAGGCCATCCTGAAAAAACACCGTGATTCCCACCGTGCTTTCTGTATTCTTAATCACATACTGCACATTGATAACAATGGAGAAAAACAGGCAGAACAAAAAGATACAGGCAGAAACTGTTGCAATGGATGCCAGGGAAAACAAAATGTTCCTGCATATATTATTTACACCTTGCTTCAGGCAATACCAAAACGTACTAATTCTCATATGTATAACC
>JAEWRS010000171.1 GCA_023398855.1 Bacillota bacterium | reverse complement strand
GTCATTGATTAATCTGTGATAAGAACCTTCCCCAGGGCACCAGCAATTGTTTTGAGCTGCCCAGGTAGCTATGTCGGGCGGAAGTACCTGGTTTCCCGTAAGACTGGTAATCAGCATGGCCATGACTGTGGGGCCGCAGCCGTAAGTAGAAAGAGGATCTTTTCCGCCATAGAGAAAGTTACTCCATCTGATATCTCTCTGATTATAATACGTAAGCGGACCGCAGGCACTGTCAAGCATGACATCATATTTCCCTTCCTGGGGAATTTCGTCAGCCGCAGATTCTGTGATTGTCTCAGCTGCTGCATGAGAAATAGCCGCGGCTTCTCCGCTCAATTGGCTGCTATTGGAGAAAAGCGTGGCAATAGGGATTACGGTTAAGAATAGGGTTTTAAATAGAATCGAATACATTTTGCTCACTTGATTTACCTTTTCTTTGATAAAAGTATTAGTTTCATTACTACAATAGTTATCGAACCAATATGAGATAAAGTTAAGTTTATAGAGAGAAAATGATAGTTAAAGCTGGAACCGATGCATGAACTATCATAAAACAAAGCGGGTTGGCACAAGCCGCAAAAATGGATCGCCTGACTTACCAGTTAAATAGATATTTAAATGCCGGTGGGATGTGATAACCGGTTGATTGAGGATGGAAGATGAATGAGTAAAGGATATGAAGAGCGTTACTTAATAACATTATTGTCAGCTATATTAAATCAAAAGCCTTCGCCGGAGATGCTGCGGCAGCCAAATTGGGAAAAAATGTATCGCCTGGCTGATTACCATAACGTAGCACATGCTGTTTATTATGGAATCATGGGACAGGATGAAAATATTTCCCAGACCATACGTCAGCGCTTTTTTGATAAATATCTGGAAGCAGTTCACCGGACCGACCGCCTTAGAACAGGAGAAAAACAGGTTCTGGCCCTTTTGGAACGAAATAAAATCAACTGCTTTGCTTTAAAATACTCTGATATTGTATCGTGCTATCCAATTGAAGAAATGTGCTGCAGAGAATCCATTGAAATCGGAATTGATAAAAAGAATGGATGGTCAATCCGAAGATTACTGGAGAATGCCGATTTTGAGGAACGCCAGAGGGAAGAACGGGGGAACTTATTTTACCGGATTCCAGGGATCAGGGTTTTATCCTATGACCAAAGTCTGTTTTTCAGCAAACCAATGCGAAAATATTTCAAAAGTCTGCTGACTGCTTTACCGTACCGGAAAGGATACAGGTATGTGAGGGAATTGACTCCTGATGATCAATATCTCTTTCTCATGAGCAGGCTGACGGATTCTTATGCAAAGGGAGAAATCAGCTTATGCCAGATCATGGATTTCTGGGTATTTTATAAAAAGTACGGGGAATCCTTTTCCTGGCCTTATATATATGAAAAGTTAAAAAAGCTTAAAATAGCTGAATTTGCAGAAAAGCTTGAGTATCTGATACTTCGCTGGTTTGGCAGCGGGGCAAGTGTTGAGAATGCAGAAATCTATGAAGCCATGGAGTCTTACATCTTTACCAAGGGAGCTGAGGGTCGGGAAATCAGTTCTCAATTTCTGCCGCTGATTAAAACAGTAGCGGATTGTTATGCAAGAGACCAGAGATCGGAAAAACTGAAAAAACTGATAAAATGGCTGTTTCCTGACAAAAGATACATGGAAACAATTTATCCTTCGCTGGAAAAGCTGAAGATTCTCCTGCCTTTTTTCTGGCTCCTGCGCCTTGGAAGGTATATGATGAGATCTGTTCCTCTCATTAAGTGCTTTGAAGTCCGGATAAAAAACAAGCATCGAAAGAAACAGCCAAAAGACAAGGAGCTGGTGGCTGATCAGCCATTGGAGGAAGAAAATACAGAACAAACAGCGGAGATACCAAAGTAATTCAGGTATCTCCGCTGTTTGTATGGTCATTCATCAGTTCTTTAATTTTAGATAAGGAACCTGCACTTAGAGTTACAGAGGCGGCCTCTTGGTTTGCAGAGGCTGCTTCCATTAACTCAGTGCGCAGTATTGATATATTTCTTGGGGCATCAATGGCCAGCTTTACCCAATCGTTTCCAATATCCAGTACAGTTATGGTGATATTATCTCCAATGGTAAGTGACTGTTCTTTTTTTCTTTGAAGTATCAGCATTCTAATCCCCCTTTTTTACGAAATCTTTAATCAGATGTCGAAATTGATACAAAGGATTATCCAGGATCACCTGTCTTGCTTCACGATTTTCAATATTGACAGCTATAGGACATTTTAGATTTACCGTACTGTTGTCCATGGGATCATGGATTACGCAAATAGCATAATAGGAGACAGAATCGTCCTCTGAAGAAACATGTAAAAGTTTTCTGTCCTCTTCGGATAAGACAGGAGAATAATCAGCATATAGCTGGAATGGATTCATAAGGATAAATGACACACGAAAGTCTTCTACAGATTGAAGGCAAATCAGAGCATCGTTGTTGTCCTGAAAGGCCAGAGGAACGAAATCCTTTAAATGTGTAAAACCAAATAAACCATCGGAAAAGTGTATTAATTCTTTTTCGGAACAGGAAATTGTGCCAAAATATTGTGTTTGGATATCCATAGGTACCTCCCAAGGTATAGGATTTTAGGCAAGCACATCCACGGAAGTGTGGTTAAAGAAACTGGCTGCGCTGGGGGGAACATATATCGGCTTGCCAATATATTCTATTTCTACATCAGGCATTTGAGTGACAGACACTTCAATTTTGCCTGGAATAAATTCAAAATCACCATTTGCAATTTTTAATTCAAAGCTAAGCTTGTCCATTTGATATTTTATCGATAAATCAGGAGCAGACCATTGAATATCAGGGCCTGTATCAGGAAGAAACTGAAGTCCGATATTTCCTGACGGAAATTGAGCCCTTTGCATAATAATCTGATCAAGCGGGTTAGAAATTCTGGGATCCAGCAAAAGCGCACCCTCCTCAGCATAGTTTGCGGTAGCCTCCAAAGCAGCAGCTCTTCCAAAAGAAGCCGACTGGCGGACACTTTCCATGGTAGTGGGACAAACAGAATTGCGCGCATTATAAGTGTCAATCTGCAGCTTGGTGGGGATGCTCTCTATAGACATCTCACCTTTTTCCCTGTTTGTCTGAAGTTTGGCGGTTGAACTCTTATATTCCAGCTTGGCCTTTTGAATTTTTAATTCATACTTAAGAGGTATGGTTGTTATTCTGAGTAACGGTTCCATATAAGACACCTCCATTCATTCTTATTTCATGAAGTCAATAAAAGACGGTGACAAAATACTGGTTCCAACTTTTAGAGCGGCATTATAAGCATATTGATTCCACATATAGTCAGTAATTGCAGCAGCAGGGTCAATGCCTTCCACTTTTTCCATCTGTTCCTGTATGGAGATATCAGCATTTTCTAACCGGTCCTTGGTTGTGGTCAGGAATTCTGACTTAACTCCCAAGTCGGTTATCCCATTTAGAACGTTTGAGCTTACATCTTTAAATTTATTCATAAGCTTTCCATAGGCTTCTGCATTAAAATCCTTTTCTTCCAATAAATCAGCCATCTGTCCAGCCAAGACAATGGCATTGTTGCTCATTCCATCCTTGTCCTTCCCATATCCAATTGCTTTTATGCCTGGCAGTGAAATGTTAAATGCGCTGGAAGGCACCACCTGGTCCCCATCATTAAGTGACAGTCCCATGCCTAAATCAACATAAAGCCTTTCATTGGACAAATTAGTGAGGCTTGCAAAATCAGAGGTATTCTGAGCAGCATCTACATTTATACCACGATAGGTAAGGGTTTTACCATCAGAAGACAGGTTAAAAGGAACATTCTTTCCGTCAGACCCGGCAAATAAAAAGGTATCTTCATAGGTGGCATTAAGACTTAGTACCATGGACTGCTGATATTGGCGGATTGCAGAAGCAAAAGTTTCTCTTGTTTCCGGCGTCTGCTTATCGCTGCTCATGACCTGTACGTTATAGTTTTCACCGATTGTTTTTATTATATTGGATACCTGTGAGAGAGAGCTTTCCTGCCCATCCTGGCGGGACCGGATATCCGTCAGCATGCTTAAGTTGTCCTGAACTTTGTAATATCTACGGTGAAGCTGAGAGGCACGGGCAGCCGCCGCAGGATCTTCTGACACACTGTTAAAACTGCGCTGAGTCATAACATGGGTTCTGGACAGATTCAGAGTATCTATTGTTGTCGCAAGATTGCTTTTGTAATTTCGTAAAATCGCATTTGTCGTAATTCTCATTTCATTACCTCCTATCTGCCGACTATGCCGGTATTGTTAATCAGAACGTTAAGCACTTCATCAAGAGTGGTCATAAGG
>JAEWRS010000162.1 GCA_023398855.1 Bacillota bacterium | reverse complement strand
CCAATGGGTGATACTCCTGACATACTGAGATTGGACTCTGCATTTGCCATAACACTGGCATACTTGATTGCCCAGAATCCAACACTGCAAACAGCAACAGCAACCAGCACTGCTCTTGTAACGGATGTGCTTCCAGTAATACACGGGTCACGGAATGCTGCCGTAAAGCAAAAACGAGAACGCTGCAGGATATACCCAAATGCAATACCAAATCCCCAGAAAACAGGCAGCTTGCTGTTTCCTCCTGCCAGATAAAAACCAAAAGCAACGATCAGAATTGTAACCAGAATTGCATATGGAATCTGACTCTTTTTGGGTTTTCTTGGTTTGCGCACTCTTCCTCCACTTACGTTTGTGTTAACCTCCGACACTTAAATCCCCCTTTCTAATAATTGTACTTGTTAATATAATAACGAAATCACAATTCAAATTATACCACAATTATTAAAATTCAGTTAATCAAGTATCTGATATGTCATAAGATTTACTTATATCCTATTATTTTATCACTCTAGCCACGGGGATACTTATTTGTTATAATGAAAGAGCAAAAAAATAACTGTTAAGATTTTAACAGTTTCATTCACTGGTTTATGGTTAAATTTAGAAAGGCGGGCAGACATGAACATTCAAAACCTGAAAATGTTTATAAAAATTGTGGAATCCGGCAGCATCTCAAAAACAGCCGAGCAGATGAATATCAGCCAGTCAGCTTTAAGCCAGCAGCTGCGTGTTATGGAACAGGAATTCAGTGCACGGCTTTTTGAGCGGAACTATCAAGGCGTAATCCCCACTAATATTGGTATGATTGTTTATAACCGGACACTTGAGATATTATCTTCTTACGAGAGAATGGTAGTTGATATCACTAACGCACAGAATCAAAACAAAGCCTTACACATCCTTGCTTCACCCTGTGTATATTCTTATGCTCTGCCATGCACCTTTTACCATGTAAAAAACAAATATCCGGAATATACACTGAACATGGAAATGATGTCCAGCAGAATCATAGAAGAAAAAATATCCAAGGGTTTTGCAGATATGGGAATTATTATCGGTAAGCCTAAAAATAAAAGCCTGTCCGCCAAAAAGGTGTTTTCTGACCGTGTTTTCCTGGTTGCAGGTGAAAAGATGAAGGTTCCCTGCCAGTTAGACTGCCAGGACCTTTATCACTACCCTCTGCTGATGCTGGTAAAAACTCAAAAGACTAGACAAGTACTGGATAAAATACTGAACAAAAGCGGTATCCGCATCAATCAGCTGCATATCCCCTATACTCTTGAATCCACGGAATCCATTAAACTGTCAGCAATTAATGGATTCGGACTTGCGTTTCTACCCTATATGGCGATCAAAAAGGAACTTTACAATAATCAGCTCCGCATCATTGAATGCCAATGCCTGGAATTTGACAACGAATACTATTCTGTAAAAAATACTGCCAGCGGACCGGTAAATTATGAATCGTCAAAATTTATAAAATATATTGAAACAATACTAAAAGAAACTATCTGTTAGCTGATATGGTGATTTCCCATACTCCATTCATTACTTCATCAGCAGAATGACTCAGACCGTTGGCCTTGCAAAAAGCATCAATATTAGAGAGAGTACAGCTATGGTCCGTTACCAACATACATTTTTCGCCGTTTTTTATGGATTGAATGACATTCTTAAGCCTCAAAACAGGTACCGGACACATATCACCCAGACAATCAATTTTAACCATAAACACTCCTTCCATGTATTTTGCAATTTTGCAAGGCAAACTGCCATAAATCAGTCATTCCAGCCCTTACACACATCAATCCATTGGGAATAGCCAGAGAACCTTTCCAATTCTTTTATAGTAAGCTCAATGGCACTGCTGCTGCTTCCACAGGCTGGATAGACTGTTGAAAAACGCCTGAGAGATATGTCAAGATACACGGAAACGCCGCTTTTAACAGCAAAAGGACAAACACCTCCCATTGCATGTCCAACCAGATCTGTCAGCTCATCAGGTAAAAGCATTTTAGCTTTTGTGCTGAAATATTCCTTAAACTTTTTATTGTCAACCTTTGCATCGCCAGCGGTAACCACTAATATTGCTTGTCCGTCTACCATAAAAGAAAGTGTTTTGGCAATTCTTTCCGGTTCACAGTTCAGTGCCGATGCAGCCAGATCTACGGTTGCGCTGGATACCTCAAACTCTTGAATCCGGGTATCCATGCTGTATTGTTTAAAAAAAGCTTTCACGTTTTCAATTGCCATATTCTTTCTCCTTATCTTACCATTGCGCTGCTTTACCCATGTGTCATATTATTGGCAGCAAACAGGACAGCACGGCTATTGATAGGAATAAGATGCATTTTGCTTTCTATAAGCATCATTATCCTTTGCACTTAATTCTGCTTCTACTTGTGTCAACTGCCTTTCCAGTTCTTTACGCTTATTTTCATCATCACCACGGTTTTTAACTGCTGTTCCATACTTCAAAAGCCTCATATACATATTCAGTCAACGCTGTTATAAAGATAATGATACTTTGATTTTCATTTGCCCGTATCTTTCTTGCCAATGTAAGACCATCTTGTTCAGGCATCTGTATATCGAGAAGAAACATATCATAAACACAGGCAGTCTGTAAAAGCGCTGCAGCATTTAAAAAGCACTCTATTTCAAAAGTCTCCTTCTTTTCTATCATATAATGTTGTATTTTATCTTTTATCACATCACATGTGCATTTATCATCATCACATATAGCAATTTTTATCACAGTTTTATCCTGACCGATCTACATGATTCTGCATAATAAAATCAAATATTGTTATGCTTGGTTTTATTATTATACCGTATATACCGGCAAACCTCAAGGAAGACAACAAAATTGCAGATAACCAACCGCATTAATCACTCAAACCAATATTAATTAATAATATAGAGATGTTTATCTTTTGTCAGCTGTTTAACCGCTGCATAATAAAACATACTAAGCGCAAAGCCCAGTAATAACCCCCCTATAATATCGGTGAACCAATGCACCCCTGAAACAAAACGTCCAATCACTGTTACAATGATTACAACACCAGATATAACCTCAACCGCAACTCTTAAGAATTTATTTTTAATCCGTGTATGGAACTGCATAATTGCTGTGGACATGATACATAGTACAATCATCGTATGGGAAGATGGATAGGACGCTTCTAATGTATTCCCTAAAAGTATTGGTCTGTAATTAACAATGAAGATTTCAAAAAACATATACAAAGCCATTACAATGATATAAAATACCCCCAGCACGAGAATATCACTGTCCACGCGCCTGACACTTTTTCTTTTTATTAGCTGCACCAATCCCAATATTGCAAAACCCAAAGCAACAAGGATTGCTATTACTCCAAGCCAGTCTGTGATGTAGTACCAAACTAAGTTTTCTCCAAGTAATCTGAACATGAAATTATTTAAACCAGCAAATGCAACATTAGATTTCTCTGGCCCTATGGGGCTGACATCAATTGTTAAAGCTCCTGCTGTGAATAGAAGGAACAGTAAGAACAGTGCTCCGGCAAAAATAAAGTGCTTTTTATTTTTCATCATATCTTTCTTCCTTTTCTGTGTTATTGTTGTGTACCTGTGCGCCAGCCACATCTTCATTGTGCCGTAAAGCTTCAAAATATTCAAGAAACTAATCGTCACAAACAGCAAAAGTCCTCTGACACCTTTCGTGTCAAAGGGTTTTCTGTAACGTTTATAACCGTTTATTTAATGGAGCTGTCATGATATAATGAAACGGAGTGATGGGAGGAGTAAAACAATGGGACACTTGGGTTTTTCGTATACAGGGTTGGTCTTTTTATTCATGTTGACCATACCAAATCTTATTTGGACAAAGAATCAACCGACTGGGTACAGCAGCCAAAGGGAAAATAAAATATTGGTTGGTTTTGAGCGGGTGGGTCAGACTCTTGTTACATGTACCGCGCTTATTTTTACGGATTTCAATTTCCGGGAATGGTCAGCGTGGAGTTGGTGGCTGATATCCGCGATTGTCCTCATGCTTCTGTATGAATGTTGGTGGATTCGATACTTTAAAAGTAAAAAAACATTAAGCGACTTTTACAGCACTTTTTGCGGAGTGCCTGTTGCCGGAGCAACCTTACCTGTTACTGCATTCCTGCTGTTAGGGGTATATGGGAAAGTAATATGGCTCAATATCTCGGTCATTATATTGGGAATTGGCCATATTGGAATTCATTTGCAGCATCGCAAAGAACTGTGACAGCGTCACAACCCTGCAG
>JAEWRS010000143.1 GCA_023398855.1 Bacillota bacterium | reverse complement strand
CTCCCACTGCTGATGAGGTAGTGGGACAGCTATCAGGCGGCAATCAGCAAAAGGTGGTCATTGGAAAATGGATTAATACAGAAGCGGATATCTTTATATTTGATGAACCAACAAGAGGAATTGATGTAGGTGCCAAAGTGGAAGTATACAATATCATGAACCGTTTGGTTCTTGCCGGAAAATGTGTTATCATGATTTCTTCCGAATTACCGGAGATCATAGGAATGAGTGACCGGGTGATCATCATGAGGGAAGGAAAAATCATGGGAGAACTTTCGAAAAAAACAGATGTACTGAATCAGGAAATAATCATGAAAGCAGCTTGGGGAGGTAAAATATGATGAAAAAAAAGAAATTAAAAGATGTTATAGGTAAGGCGGCTCCATTGCTGGCCCTGGTTCTTTTGTTCATAGTTTTATCTTTGGCAACAGATAAATTCTTTACACTCAATAATATGATGAATATCCTCAGGCAAACAGCTGTTAACGGGTTAATCTCCGCAGCAATGCTGGTTGTGCTGATAACAGCCGGCATCGACTTATCTGTGGGCGCTAATGCAATTCTGTGCGCATGCATGATGGGCATGCTGAAAAACTCCTTTGGCATTACAAACTCATTGGTATTGGTCCTGGTATGCATCATTACCGGTATTACCGTGGGCTTTGTAAATGGTATATTACTCACAAAAATGCATCTTCCCCATCCATTCGTCTCAACTCTTGGTATGAAAAATGTACTTTGCGGTCTGGCACTGTTGGTGGTTTCGACAAAAACAATCTCTGATTTTCCGGCTGCCGTTACATTTTTAGGGTCCAGCAACCTTTTTAAGGTATCCGGCGGATTCTCCGGGATTCCATTATGCTTTATTATTTTGATAGTAATCTATGTGGTCTATCATTTCTTTCTAAATAAAACTGCTCTTGGAAGAATGATTTACTGTGTAGGGGGTAATCCGGAAGCAGCCCGTCTTTCCGGTATTAATTCCGATAATGTACTGATATTTGTTTACAGCTTATCCGGATTTATGTGCGCCATTGCTGGTCTGGTGATTGTTGGGCGTTCTGCAGTTGCCAATCCTTCCGCTGCCATCTCACCATATGATACCGATGCCATTGCGGCTTGTATTATAGGCGGCGCCTCCTTCATGGGCGGAAAAGGAACCATTTGGGGCACACTGATCGGAGCATTGATGATCTCAACCATTCGAAATGGCTTAACACTTTTAAATACTTCAAGCTCCGTACAATATGTTGTCATTGGTCTTGTAATAATTGCCGCAGTATTTATTGACGTAACAAGAACCCGTATGGAAGCAAAGGCCAAAAGACTTGCAGCTAAGTAAAACATGAAAAAAGCATGAAATACGATATGGATTACTATATCAATTTCATGCTTTTTTCATTTACTTATATCTCCTCTGCCACTGCTTTTACTATCTGATCCAGACACTCTTCCAGCACTTGATTGCGGAACCGTTTATGTATTCCGCATCGCTCCAGATTCTCTTCTTTAAAATCCTCTTCATCTGCCAGAAATCTTCTGCAAAGCTCCTTATATTTAGGTGTCTTCTGTTCTTTTTCCCTTTTGACTGCCCTCAAGAGCCGGTCACCGTCATCCACCTCAACATAAATTGGAAACAGCCTCTCTTTTCCAAAATAGTCTCTGGTTTTTTCATAAGATTCCAAAGTCCCGATCATTAAATAACCATATTCTGCTTCTAAATTAATCTGCCCGTCATCAACAGTAAAATAACTCCACGGCCCACTAATCGTTTCATAGGTTCTTTCCTCAATCAACCTGTTATCTTTCCTGAATTCCTCCAGTTTATCCCTGGTAGTAAAATGATATTCCATCCCATCCTTTTCTCCATTGCGGATGGGTCTGGTAGTATATAAAACAACTTTCATTAATTGAGGAAGTTTTTTTAACAGCATTTTATAAATCGTATCCTTACCGGAAGCGCTCTTACCCATTACATAGAATATTTTGCCCATATGTTCTGCTCCATCTATCATGCTATCTTTTATTTTTATCTTCCAGCCAAGCATGGTTCAACAACCACATATAGCTCTCTGGATTCCTTATCCTCCATCCCCTGTACTGCTAAGCCAAGCTTCTTATACTCCATAATCAGGTCAATGGATTCTTTATTTAAAACCTCTCCCGGCACAACAATTGGAATACCAGGCGGATATACGTAAATAAATTCCGCTGATACCATACCCTCTCCATGAGAAACCAGGACCCTGCGTCTAGGCTCGTCCATGGCCCTAGCAATGGTCAGCCTGCATTCCGGTGCTCTTTCTAACTCCTGGCATAAATGACTCTCGCCCGCTGCACCCACAGCCTCTGTGGAAAGGGTTGCATCAATAGATAAAAGTGCATTGCAAAGCCGCTCAAGACCTTCCTGAGTATCTGACAAAGTCGTTATAGCTGTTACATAATCTGACCCGCACATTTCCATTTCCAGATGATATTCCTTTCTCAACCTTTCATCCAACCAGATCCCCGATTTTCCTGTGCCTCTTGTGGAGATAATGATTTTGGAGATGTCCATGTCATAGATTCCATACCTCCCCTTTTCATGACCCGTAAAAAGTTTAAGGTGCTTCAGTCCCGACAAAATCTTGCGAATCTCTTCTATTTTATCAGAGAAGTGCTTCATCTGCTCCTGCCCCTCCCTTTCCATATATCGTATACAACCCTCAATTCCGGCCATCAACACATAAGATGGGCTGCTGGTCTGATATATATGCACATAGCGGTCTAATCTCCCCATATCAACAAATCCTTCCCTCACATGCATTACAGCTGTCTGAGTAAAAGAAGGAAGTGTTTTATGAAGGCTTTGAATCACCACATCTGCTCCCAGCTCTAATGATGAAACAGGAAAATTTCCCTTTTGCCCAAAAGAAAAATGCGCTCCATGAGCTTCATCCACAATAAGGGGCAGCCGATATCTATGAACAACCTCAGCAATAGCCTTAATATCAGATACAATTCCGTCATAGGTTGGAGACACCACAAACACTGACTGAATTTCCTGATGACTTTTCAACAGCTCTTCTATTTCTTCTGGGATTAATCCACCTTGTATGCCAAATTCCGGTACTATTTGTGGATAAATAAATTCTATTTTCAACTGATTGAGGAAAACTCCATGAAATGCTGACTTATGGCAGTTCCTGCTCATAAGAATTGTCCCACCCCTGGTTACAGTCCCGCTTATGGCACTGAGTATTCCGCAGCTGCTTCCGTTGATAAGATAATAGGTCCTGCTGCTCCCATAAATACCAGAAGCCCAATCCATGGATTCTTTTAAAATTCCTTCCGGATGATGTAAATTATCGAAACCCTCTATCTCTGTAATATCTATGGAAAAAGGATTTTCAAAATCATCTGCGAATGATTCTTTATACTGCCGTTTATGACCTGGCATGTGAAATGGATAAAAATCTGATTTTCCATATTCATTTAGTTTTTTTAATAAATTAGGTATTTTATTCATAGTATGAACTGCCCTCTGCCTCCATAACCATTCCTTTTCTTTCTATTCTGTTTTGTCCTCTTAGTATAGCATTCTTAACCTCTCTTTACAATTTATTGTCACAGGGTTATAATATAATTTTGGAAGAAAAAGGAGATGGCTACTATGAGATTAATTGAATTTAAAATGGAGCGTCCGGGACTTGTAAAGGCTGGAGATCAAGTTCGGATCATAGAAAGAGAAGGAACCAGCAGCTACAGCTATATCATTGATCCTGCCGTGGCCATGTCAGGCTGTTACATGGGTAGAGACCGTATTAAATCTGATCATGGACTTGTTAAAGAAATAAAGCACAATGACCGTGGTTATTATGTGATTGTGGAATTTGATGAATAATCCCTTTTTTATTCAATAATCTTGCTTTGCATAGTCTTATAGCTGATAAAAATCCATAATAAAAAGCCTCGAAACATCTCTGTTTCAAGGCTTGTCCTGAGACACCGGGGACTCGAACCCCGGACAACTTGATTAAAAGTCAAGTGCTCTACCACCTGAGCTAGTATCCCATATGCCCAAAGCCGGAATCGAACCAG
>JAEWRS010000288.1 GCA_023398855.1 Bacillota bacterium | reverse complement strand
AATAATAAGGAACGCCCTGCGGGCATACCTCTATGCCCAGAAAACCGGGCAATAATAAGGAACGCCCTGCGGGCATACCTCTATGCCCAGAAAACCGGGCAATAATAAGGAAAAGGGAGGTGGACACAATAGCTGATTTTTTAGACGGAATGTACTCCTGGGTATCGATTCTGCCCAGAATATCGAAAACAAACCTGGGTGAAGTTATTATTATAGCTGTATTGTTGTATGAACTGCTGACCTGGATTATGAATACAAGAGCATGGACCCTTTTAAAAGGAATCATTGTGATCCTTCTGTTCTATGTTTTTGCATATGTATTCCGTTTGGATAATATTTTTTGGATCCTTAACAAAATAGCTGCGCCCGCCGTAACCATGGCAATTGTCATTTTTCAGCCGGAGCTTCGGAAAGCCCTGGAACAGTTGGGAAGCAAAAATCCATTTACAGGGATACTTACCTTTGATGATGGGAGAGATAACACCAGTTTCACGGATCGGACCATTAATGAGCTGGTGAAGGCTACCTTTGAAATGGCAAAGGTTAAGACCGGGGCACTTATAGTTATTGAGAGAGGGGATTCCCTTAAAGAGATTGAACGTACTGGAATTGAGTTGGGAGGAGTTGTCAGCAGTCAGCTTCTTATTAACATATTCGAGCATAACACGCCGCTGCATGATGGAGCGGTGGTGATCAGGGGGAACCGGGTGGCAGCTGCTACCTGTTATTTACCCCTGTCTGATAATATGACCATAAGCAAAGACTTAGGGACAAGGCACAGGGCGGCAGTAGGAGTCAGTGAAGTTACTGACAGCGTTACCATTGTGGTCTCAGAGGAAACGGGAAAAGTGACTGTGGCCTTAGAAGGTGGTTTAAAACGGATCGCAGACGCAGATATGCTTCGATCGGTTCTTGTAGGCGTTAAACAGGAGGCTGTGGAAGGAAGCAGATTCAGGATCTTGAAGGGAAGGCGTAAGAATGAAGGAAAAGCTGTTAAATAATCTGGGATTAAAGGTTGTGTCCCTGGTGCTTGCCTTTGCAGTATGGATGGCTGTTGTCAACATATCCAATCCCATCATTGACGATTCCCAGATTGTACCGGTTGAAGTGCGCAACAAAGAGGTGCTGGAGGATGCCAATCTAACCTATGAAATTGCGGGAAAAGATACGGTGACGGTCAGCTATCAGGTGAGGACAAGAGACCGCTCCCTGGTTGGAGCTTCAGACTTTCATGCCTATGCTGATTTAAAGGATTATAATGTGACGGGAGCCATTCCCATCACCGTGGAGATCAATAAAGATAAGGAAAATCTTGTGAAAAGCGATACCATTACGGCTAAGCCCATGGTGATCAGGATTATTACAGAAGAGCTTCAGCGTAAGAGGTTTGAGCTTCAGTTCGATATAAAGAATGAGGTTGAGGACGGGTATGCTGTAGGCGTTGTCACTCTGTCTCCTGATTATGTGACGGTGGAAGGTCCCGAGTCACAGATCGGCAAGATCAACCATATGGGAATTGAGATTGATGTGGATAATGCCAATGCGGATTTGAATTCGGTGGCTTCTCCTATTTTTTACGATGCCAATGGCAACAAATTAACAGACCTGGGAGACAAGGTAACAGTCAGCAGGCACGAGATCGAATATCACGTATCCGTACTGAAGGCTAAGAACCTTTCACTCATTTTTGAAGTTACGGGAGAAGTGGCAAAAGGATATCGGTATACCGGTGTGGAGTCCAGTGTCAAATCTGTTCCGGTGGTGGGAACCAAATCTGTACTGGCGTCATTAAATACCTTATCCGTGGTATCGGATAAACTGAATGTGGACGGCGTCACCTCTGATAAGGTGGTTCAGTTGGATTTAAGCCAGTATCTTCCGCCCAGCACCTCTGTGGCAAGGGAAGAATATAAGAATGTGACTGTAAAGCTGAAGGTAGAACCACTGACAACCAGGGTAATCACATTAAAAATAAAAAACCTGGCTATGGAAGGGGCAGAAGCTGGTTACGATTATAGTTTTGACAAGGAAACCACTGATGTTACGGTAAAAGGGCTGAAGGAAGATCTGGATGTTTTGACGGAAGAAAGTTTAAATACAATACTTGATGTATCGGACAAAGAGGCCGGAGCGCATCCTGGAATGCTGAAATTTGTGGCTTCCAGTGGATTTGAGGTGGTTGGTTATACACCTTTCAATGTGACGATGGCTCATAAAGAACCTGGTCCGGGAACCGAAGAAAGTGCCACAGCTTCTTCGCCGGAACAGTCTGAGTCTGAATAAGAAATTATTTTATTTCTAAAAAGGCTCAAATGATGAAAGAATAGAGGGAGGAATTCAGTATGGTCAGTGCAAAAGTTGTTATAAAGAATCCTACCGGCCTGCACCTAAGGCCGGCAGGGATTCTTTGTAAGGAAGCCATGAACTTTAATTCTACGGTGAGTTTTCGGTTTAAGAATACCACTGCCAATGCAAAAAGCGTGCTTAGTGTATTGGGTGCCTGTGTAAAAAGCGGGGATGAGATTACTTTCGTCTGTGAGGGAGCAGACGAGGAGGAAGCTCTGGCGACCATGGTCAAGGCAGTGGAAGAGGGCCTCGGCGAATAGATTAATTGATTAATAAGGAGGAAAATTATGTTTAAAGGAACAAGTGCATCAGCGGGAATCGGCATCGGTAAAGCTGTCAGCGTGGAAGAGGCGGAACTTAAGATCAAGAGGGAAGCTGTCACGGATTCTGCGGCTGAAAAGATCCGCTTCCAGGCGGCTGTAAAGCAGGCCATGGAAGAAACCGGTGCATTAGCAAAGGATCTGGCAAAAAAAGTAGGGGAAAAAGAAGCAGATATTTTAAATGGTCATTTATTACTTCTATCTGATCCGATGCTGACAAGTGAGATCGAGAACACGATCGACGGGGAGAATGTCAACAGCGAATATGCCATTGAAAATGTATGCAATACCTATGCCGATATGTTTGCCTCTATGGGGGACGAACTGATGCAGCAGAGAGCTACAGATATGAGAGATATTAAAACCCGTATGCAGAAAATACTTATGGGGATCAAGTCTGTGGACATTTCCAGTCTTCCGGAAGGAAGCGTGATCATAGCAAAAGACCTGACTCCATCCATGACAGCCGGAATCAATCCCGAGAAGGTAGTGGGAATTGTCACAGA
>JAEWRS010000128.1 GCA_023398855.1 Bacillota bacterium | reverse complement strand
CGACCAGTTTTACATTAACGGACTTAAATTGGAAGCTGATGATGGATGTGGCTACGGTGTGGTAGAGGTTCGCAGCAATAATGAAGTTTACTATCAGGTCGTTGATACCAATGGAAAGATTGTAAAGGGTGATAAAAAGGCTGTAAAGGATAAAGACGGCGGATATCTCCTTATTATAAACGACAGATTCGCAGCATGGGTAGGAGATGATGAAAAACCCAGATGGCGAACCGGTACTGACGGAACGGGTTTTTACCATTATGACAAAAATAACAGGGAGAATCCATATGAGGAGGGCTTTATAGCTGGCTATGATACGAATCCTATCACAGATGAATTGCCTTCAGAGGAAAGACTGAATTTTTGAGCATGAGTATTTATTGATAAAGAATAATTCTTAGAATATGAAAAAACAGCATCAAGGCTGTTTGCTTTTCATGTAAATACGAAATGCAAGGAGGGAAGTCAGAGTGGGAATAAAAACAAGAATTAAGCGGATATTAGCAGGGCTGCTGGTTATTTGTATTGTGTTTGCGGGGATTCCTGTTACAGGGGGGATCACGGTTTATGCTATGCCGGAGATTGATAATTCTCCAATAGCTGACGGGCATAATGATAACACAATATGGGCCAGTTTAAACAACGGATCCAGATTTGATCTGGTTGGTATTAAAAAAAGCGGTGTATATTCTTATCAAACGGATAACTCTTTGGTTCTGCAAACGGTTTTTGGTTTTGGAGGATATCACACTTACATGAATGATTCTACAAGGAATAGTGGAAAAATCAACTATGCCCCTAATTCTGGCACATACAATGGCGGCGTGATGGAATTTGCTTCTGATCATGCCAAGTTTCCCAATATGGAGGTGTCGGTGAAAACCAATACCAGTCCAGATGGGCAGTATGTTTTTGTAGATTACTATATTTATAATAAAAACAATGTTTCAAAGACCATGTATATTGGAACAACCGCAGATATTCAGATAGGTGATGACGATGGCGCGGATATCAGCAGAACCTTTGGAACAAGAGAAGGTTTTTACATGGTAAATGGAAAAACCGGTACTGATGCTATGGCCACTTTTGAGTGCATTACCAATGATCCTGCGTTAAGGATTTACGGGGATGAGTGGGGCGTGAAGCGATGGATCGGCGCATACAGTACGAACTACAATTGCAATCATCTGATTACAGCCCCTGATGAGTTTGATTCCTCTTACCAGAATCAAATGTATGATAATTATACGTTCAAAGAGAACAGGGCAGAGTTTAATACAAGCAAGGAGATTAAGACAAATGCAATGGGAAATCCAACTGCATACCTGGATTCAGCATTTGCTTATTCGTGGAAAGTAGATGTCCGTCCATATGAGATTGCTCATAGGCGTGTGGCCTATACTGTCAGGCCGACATCTTATTATATTTCATCAGACAGAGGTGCTGACAGTGCCTCCCGGGACGGTTCCTATGGGAAGCCCTTTGCAACCATTGATTATGCCATGGCAAAGCTGAATGGTAAAAGGGGATACATATATATTATGGACTATGATCCTATGAATGGATCAATAAGTGTTCCTGCAGGATCTGGGACAGATATTACCATATTAAGCAGTAACTTCGATGAACATGGGGAGACAATTTCAGACATTGTGGAATTAAAGCGCGGCCCCAGCCTGAACGGCCCCATGTTTCGGATCAACTCGAATAACAGCAAATTAAGAATTAATAATATCACCATAAGTGGAAACAATGTTGAAAGCATTTATCCATTAGTAAAAGCAATTTCTGGAGAACTGTATACTTATGCTGGAACTACTTTTAAAGATAATAAGGTGACAGATCCTGCATCAGGAAGTGCATTGGATATTACAGGAAGTGCCAGTCTGATTATAAACTCAGGTACGGTTTCCGGCAATATTTCAAATGGATCAGGTGCTGTTAATTTTAACAGCAGCGGGAAGTTCTCCATGGTAAATGATATCCATATTTCAAACAATGTAAATGCAGCGGGAGAAAAAGCCAATATCTATCTGGCTGCCGGAAAGTACATTACCGTTGAAGGAGACCTTGGCGTTTCCCGGATTGGTGTGACTTCTGAGCAGAGACCGGAAGCTTCCATCGGAGAGACAACATCAGCTGGACAGGAGGTTGTTATAGCGGTTCCTTCGGCTGATTATCCAGGAAGTCTTTCCTCCTGCCCCTTTGTTGACAGCTTTCTGGCTGATGGGGACAGCGGAACCGGGACAGGGATTTTCGCAACAGTGGGCTCCTCTGTCTTAAATAATTCTAAGAATACGGTACTGAAGCGAAATGGCTATACCGTGAGCTTTACTTATCGGGATTCCTCTACAGGAGGGACTGTAACCGGTGCTCCGGATACTCCCGGTGTTTCTTTTGCATCGGGCGATGAGGTAGTCATTCTGCCTCCGGGGGCCATATCCGGTTTTGAACTGACAGCAGTCTCCATTGACCAGGGAACCGGCAGCACCCTGACAGCGGCAGTAACCCCGGGAGCTGGGTTTGGAAGGATAACCGGTACCATGCCCGTGCAGGATGTGGCGGTCACTTATGAATACACAAGAATGGGTGCCTCCATTGCCTTTGTGACCAACGGTGGGACCCCTCAGCCGGAAACCATGACGGGAACAGCGGGCTCCAGTGTAAATGCGCTCCTTCCCACCGTAACCAGGTATGGATACGTGTTTCATGGCTGGAGTAAGAGTAACAGCCAGTCCAGTCCGGAATACATTTCATCCCTTCCGGCAGTATACCCGGACGCACCGGAAACCTATTACGCCATCTGGGAATCAGACCCTACCGTCACGTTTGATTACACGGTGGATTATACCAACCAGAACGGCACCATTGTGTTCCAGACAACCACCTCAGAGAATGCCTATTCCGTGGAAGCGGAGATCCAGTCCCAGAAAAAGAACATTCATGGATATGTGTGGAGTCTTCTGGATTCCTATACCAGTCCGGTTGAATACAATTATGACGGGCCGGGAGCAGTGCCCATAGGAAGCTTCAACGGTTCCTCCGGACTGTTTGTGGGACGGATGCCGGGGCAGAATGCGGCAGTCACATACGTGTACAAGGTAGACCGGAGCAACCCGGCTGCCAGGTCCCCTGTAACGGTCCGGTATGTGACGGAGAATGGAACCGTGATCCATGAGCCGGCCATAGCCTCCTATTACCCGGAGGATGCCATAAGCACAGCTCCTTTGGACCTCTATGGGTACCAGTTTGTGTCGGGAAGCATAACAGCCGGAAATGAGGCGGATGATACCGATGGAAATCTGGTGAGCGCGGTGGCTGGAAGCGTGGGAGACACGGGAAGCTTTACGGGAATCATGCCCAACCAGCCGGTGGAGATTACCTATGTATACGAAGCAACAGGGGAAGGCTACCGCTTCACGGTCAGCCGCCTGGACAATGGCACGCTGGATCCTGGTTCAGCAAACATCACCCCGCCGGAAACACAGCAGAAAACAGCGGACACATGGGTTGGTGCGCAGTTCCGGGAATTATACGGATACGCCTATGAAAGCGAGGAGGCAGTTCCGGCTTCCGGCGGAAGCTTTGACAGTGCCCATGATTTTACAGGAACCATGCCAAGCGATGACTTAATAGTCCGTTACCGGTATGACAGGATTCCAGCCCAATGGGCCCGGATCACCTACCTTGCAGGAGCCAATGGATCCATCTCCCATGGAACCGGAGTATCTGCAGATGTCCGGGAACAGGGGACAGGAAGCGGAGTGTACCAGACCACTGTGCTGAAGCATGACGGCACACAGGCCGGGCAGACAGGCAGCGACACCTGGGGCAGCATAAAGGAAAAACGTCTGGCGCCGCTGGCTCATGGTGACCAGTACTACCGGTTTGCCGGGTGGTTTATTGACCAGAATGGAAACGGAGTCATGGATGGGGGAGAGGAAACTCTGGCAGAGGATCACCGCTTTAGCGCAGATGAGACCCTGACGGCCCTGTTTGAAGAAGATCCGGAGAAATGGCTGGACATACAGTTTGCGGCAGGGGAACACGGTTCCCTGGCAGACGGAGGGATTACCTCCCTTCATATCCCAAATGACAGGACCTGGGGAGCGATAGCAGGCCAGATACCAGGCTATGTACCGGAGGTCAACTATCTGGTGGATGGCTGGTATGACGGGGATGCACAGGTGGAAGCAACCGATGCATTGCAGAACGGACACACCTATACCATACGCTTTTATCAGGATCCGGCAGTATTCGGAACGGATGTGGAAACGCCGGATGCTTTAGCGGGTCTTACCGGGGAAGGAAAAGGGAAGATCACGGTTTACCACACCACGGCAGGCTACCAGTATATCATTACGGATTTAAGCGGAACCATTGTGGGAGTGGAGACAGGAACCATTGCAGGCAGGGTGTATGCTGACGGACTTTATCCGGGAGCCAGGTACCTTGTGTACGAGGCGGCAGGAACGGTTTTGGCAGCAGTGGGAAGCCAGATCGGAGAAACAGCAGGACCCATCAGTGATCCGGTAGAGGTGCTGACCCCTGTGGTGGAAAGCAACTACCAGATTCAATTCGATGAGAATCATGAAGGAAAAACAGTGCTTGTGGTCAAGCCTGCTGATAAAAAGTCAGATTACGCAGTCTTAAGCAAAGATGGAGAGGTAATCCTGACCCGGGAAACCGGAAGTGACGGATGGCAGGCAGTGACAGGGAATCCAGGAGGTGTGGTGTTCTCAGGACTGAACTACAATGAGGAGTACATCGTGGTAGCCAGGCCCAGAGGAGAGACAGGGATCACGGCAGAAAGCAGGCAGCCCGACGGATCAGTCATTACTACAGATCCAGGCGGAGCACTGGAGATTCCCAACTACATCGTAGAGACCATAGAAGGAATGGTAGAGCGGGTAGACCAGGAGGAAGTGCAAAGCAGCAGATATGAGAAAGCCCATAAGGGAGACCGGGTAGAGCTTAAGGCAGAGGAGTTAAACGGAGCGGGAGAGACCTTCCGTTACTGGAAGCTCACCATAGGATCGGTTCCAGGGCTTAGCGGAAGGATTTATGAGAGAGAGCTGGCCTTTGACATGCCGGATACCAACCTGGTGTTTACCGCTTATTATACCCGCCCGACAGCCAGTCCCAGTCATGCGGCCGTGACAGAGGAGGTCCGGGGAGGAAGCGGAAACGACATGGCCCTGGATCCGGGAGAGATACCGGTTCTGGAAGAAGAACTGACCACAGAGGCGGACCGGATCCTCATGGACCAGAACCATGCGGATGTAACCTATCAAGTGGTATATACAAAGAATGGGGTAAAGGCAACGGAATCCAATGCGGTAAAGGCATCGCCGGAATACAACAGTGACCATGTGAATGCGTATCAGGCAGCCTGGGGACTGCATGTGGAAATCGAACGGTACGTCAACGGAAGAAAGACGGCCATGGCCACGCCATCCCAGGCACAATTCGTCACCTATGTCCAGCTGAATAAGTCTGATGTGGACATGATGGATTACCAGCTGTACCGGATGATGACAGACCCGGAAGACGGATCGTTGAGGGCAGAGCTGGTGGAGATGTCAGAGGACCCGGAAGAGACGGGAGGCTTATTCACCTTTACGGCACAGGCAGGGGCCCGTTATGTGCTGGTGTATTCCAAGGCATACCGAGTGTATTTCATAAATGCGGTTGTCACTCCCAGATACCAGTATTATTTTAAGGTAAGAAAGGGAGAGGCCCCTGGTGATGGGTATTACAGCCTGGAGTACGGCCAGCTGGAGGACCCGGAAGACGTGTTCCTCAGTGAAGAGGGAGTGGAGTATACCTATGAAGGCTGGAGTTACCGTGAGGACCGTCTGAATGAGTTTGACCCGGACCGTGAGATCAACAGGAAAACATCCATCTACGCCTATTACCAGGATAACCAAAAGGAAGTGGAGCAAGCCAGGAACGAGCTGGAGGATGCCATCAAGGCGGCCGTGGACAAGAGCGATGATTATTTCCTGACACTAAAGGAAACCGGAAAACTGAAGGAAGCCATAGAAGAGGCATTAGAGGTTCTGGAGCGTACCAGGCCAAAGGCAACGATTGACGAGCTGTTAAAGGCCCTGGAAGAGCTGCGGGAGGTAACAAAGCCGCTTGATGCCGCCCTGGAAGACCGCTACGACCACTATGACCAGATCCAGAGCTGGAAGAGCAAGGGAGGAAGCAAGGGTTCAGGAGGAAGCGGAAGCGGAGTAAAAGCCAGCCCATACAATCCGACAAGGAGCAAAAGCTATACAGTAGGAGGCAATGGAAACTGGGAGGAGCTGGCCGGAGACGGAAGAACGTGGAGCTTTGTGTTAAACGGAGGGATCCGTCTGACAGGAATGTGGGCAAAGCTTGAATATGCAAACGGAGAAATCAGCAAGAACGGCTGGTATCATTTCAATGCCAACGGGATCATGGATTACGGCTGGTTCCGAGACGAGAAGCTGGACTGGTATTACTGCAATACAGAAGCTGACGGATGGTTTGGAAAGATGAAGACAGGCTGGCACTACGACAAGGAAGACAACCGCTGGTATTATTTAGACCCGGAGACAGGAATCATGGCAAAGGGCTGGAGAAGCATAGGCGGAAAGTGGTATTACTTTACAGAGCAGAACAATATGGAAACCTATTATTATGATCCGGCAACAGAAAAATGGACCTATAGCAACAAGGAAGGGAGACCACTAGGTTCCATGTACATCAGCGAGATGACGCCGGACGGATACAGCGTCGGCGGAGTTGGAACCTGGCTGCAGTAAAGGAGGAGACCATGAAAACGTTCTATTGCATTTAATCCTGCGCAATGGGACGGATAAGAATCCTATGTTTTCCCTTACCACAAAACAAATCGGATGAAGCATGATAAGTAAAGAGGTTAAGAGCATATGATAAAAAACGAAGAGATGCACAGCGTGTGTCTGGGCATGACTAAAACAGACCGGGTCAGCACAATGCTTGTTTGTTTTCACGGTAAAAAAGAAGGTGATTTGTACGGTGAAATTCTTAACAGCTACATAGACAGGCCCGTCTGGTTTTCCAATGTGGGAGAATTGATACTTAAATTAGATGAAATATGTGACTGGATCGGAACGCCCCAGCCATCAATGGAACCAAGATTTCTTACTAAAAAGATGTCAGAAGAATATGCATACAGGAACAAGAGCTCCAACCGTATGCCGGTTAAGGCGAAGATACAGCTGCAGGATAGCAAAGAGTTAAGCTCCCGGGCTATTATGGCACAGGAAACACTGATTATTAAAATAGAGCACCGCCAAAATGCCAGCATGCAGGGAAGAGCCATAGGAAAGCTGACCACAAAAGAATATGTGAAATTCCGGAGTGCGTTAGAACTGATGCGAATGATTAAAGAAGTTACCGTAAGAACGGACAAATGCAGAAATGGATCAAAGAGTCTGGCATAATATGAATAAAAGCCTGGTGAAGTCAACTCTCACCAGGCTTTTATTCCGGAATTTTTTGTTATTGAACCAGATAAACGTCCACGCTCCGGGTACCATAGGAGCGGGTCTCAGCGTGGGTATTGAAAAAGATATCAATGTGATTTCCCTTGACCCCGCCTCCGCAGTCCTCGGCTGTATAGACGACTCCGTTAATCATGATGCGGCTTCCGTAAGGAATGATTCTTGGGTCAACGGAAATGGTATGGTTTGCTGTGGCAATGGTGCCTGTGCTGGTACGTCCTCCCCAGCCTCCTGAGCATTTGCGGCAGGGGCAGTAGGCTGTGGTTTTGAAAGCACCCAGAGACCGGAGATTAGAACTGCTGCCCGAGAGATTTGCGGCGGCAGTGCCCACTGGGTGGACTTTAGTGCCGGAGAGCTTCTGGCCGCAGGAATAAGCTTCAACCAGGTAGGTGCCGTCTCCATAAGAGCTCCATGGAACCGATATTTCAAAACCATAATTTCCAGTACCGTGAGATGTTAAATCCTCCCGGTATTTGCCGGCGGCGGCAGTAAACTCCTCCACAACCTGCCCGTCTGCCTGATTGGAAATAATGATCTTTACTTCTGCAGCAGTGTCCGGATCAGAGCTGTTAAGAGCCCAGCCTCTGACGCTGCTTTCGTCGGCGCTGTCAATAATGCCGGCAGTCTGAGCTGCAAAAATTTGTAATGTATTTATCAGGAAAAATGTCATCATCAGTAAGGTTCCCAAAAACCAGTGAATTCGGTTTGCTTTATTCATATTACAAACTCTTCCTTTCTTTTTTACAAACTGTAATATAATTTAATATATTTATAATTATATGTAACAGTTTTGTAATAAATGAGGTACAAGTAAATATTTTACACATTTTTCCATATTTGTCAAGAGTTACAAAAAAAAAACACCGCAGAGCAGCGGTGTGGTTCGCTTTTCTGCGATGTAATGATAACATGTTACTGATCAATGACTGCAAATAATTCCTTTGTCTGTCTTCCAAAATTCAGGGCCTCAGCGCGGCTTGCAAAGAAAATATCTACTTTATTTCCCTTCACACTGCCTCCGATATCCTCAACGGTATAAACAATATCATCGATCATAACCTTGGTTCCAAGTGGAAGGATGGTAATATCAGCTGATATGGTGTGCTGCGGTTTGGGTACCGTACCGGAATAGGTCAGGCATTGTTTGCCTGTATTTTCGCTGTTAGGGCAGTATGCAGTGGCAGTGAACAACCCAAGGGATTCCCCTTTTCCATAAACAGGGGCTGACGGCTCTTCTGGTTTTACCGGCTCTGCTTCCTTTTTCATAATGCCAGGCCCGATTTCCTCTGTGAGTGTCTCTGGATTGAAGGCTGTCTGGTTATCGGTGCCGGTTTGTATGCTTTGGTGATCAGTTCCGGAGCTTTCGGACTGTACTTGATTCACAGTTTGGCCTTTTCCTGCAGTTTCAGCTGCCGATGAAGTCATAGATAACAGCAGAATACAAAGAAGTGTAAGGAATCCGGTAATACGTTTCTTCCCTGAAAAAATATTCATGATTTTACCTCGCAATGAGCAGTGCGGATGGAACGAATGTAGATATCCCTGTGATTCTGTTGGATTCACAGGCAGCACTGCGTACTAAATTGTGTTGTTATGGTGTCTTCCTTATCATTATATTACAAAAGTGTTAAATGTCAAGAAAATATTGTCAATAGCTTTGTAATATTTATTATAAAAATGAGAAAAAGTATACAAACAAGTCATAAAAACTTCACCAAAAATTTTTATAGGAATGTATTGACAAAAGTAGAAAAAAAGAATATATTATGTAAAGAAGATGTTAGCACTCCTAAACGTTGAGTGCTAACAAAAACACTCAGAAAGGAAGTGGAGCAGCTTGAGTGATAAAGATCAGTTAGATGAGCGGAAGGTAACTATATTAAAAGCCATCATCAAGACTTATCTGGAAACAGGAGAACCGGTGGGTTCTCGTACCATATCAAAGTATACGGACTTGAACTTAAGCTCCGCTACCATCCGTAATGAGATGTCTGATCTGGAGGAGCTGGGTTACATCATGCAGCCTCACACCTCGGCTGGAAGAATTCCCTCTGACAGAGGATACCGCTTTTATGTGGACCAGATCATGCAGGAAAAAGAAGAGGAAGTCACTGAAATTAAAGATATGATGCTGAAGCGGGTAGACAGGGTAGAGCTTTTGTTAAAGCAGATGGCAAAGCTTCTTGCCCAGAACACCAATTACGCCGCTATGATCAGCGCGCCCCAGTACCACAGGAACAAACTGAAGTTTATACAGCTTTCCAAGGTTGACGAAGAAAAGCTTCTTGTTGTAATTGTGGTAGAGGGAAACATCATTAAGAATGCAATTATTCCAATTTGTACGGAATTGAATGACGAAGGACTTCTGAATCTGAATATTCTTCTTAACAATGCCCTTAACGGGCTGGCCATAGAAGAGATCAATCTTGAAGTGATCAGCAGGCTGAAAATCCAGGCAGGACCCCACTGTGACGTGGTGGACCGGGTACTGACCGAGGTGGCAGGAGCCATCCGGGGT
>JAEWRS010000274.1 GCA_023398855.1 Bacillota bacterium | reverse complement strand
CTCTTTTATCAGATCAGGGACTGATAGATGTGCTTTTTCCAGAACTATCATCCTAAAAAATGCAGTGGCATAGGTCATTGGATTCAAGTAGGCAACAAATCTCAGCGATTTTGGCAGCATGGACAATGGAATATATGCGCCCGAAAGAAACGTCAACGGCATTGTCACGGCGGTTTTCACGATCTGAAATGTCTGACCGTTGCGTACTTTCGTTGCTAAAAATAGTCCAACACCGGAAAATACAATTCCGATAAAAATCATTGATACCAGCACAAAGAAAGGAGTACTCCATTTCGTAAACTTAATTCCTATAAATGAACCTATTACCAATATTAAAATACCCTGTAAAGTAGATACTGTAGCTGCAGACAATAATTGTCCCAATGCGACATAAACTCTTTTCGCTGGCGAAACCAGTACCTCTTTCATAAACCCACTGACCATATCATCAACAGTGGAGGAGGCAAGATTGAGTGCACTTTCAAACACAGTCGTAATGATAACACCCGAAAGCATATAAGCGATTGGATTGTCAATAAAATCATTTTTAAAGATAGCACCAAATACATAAACAAAGAAAAAGGGGAATATCAGTGAAAATATGAGCCCGGTTTTATTTCGTACAAAAGCCTTTAGTCCTCTTTTCCATAAGGCGAAAACTGTATTCATTTTACCCCTCCTCTCTGATCTTTTTTCCTGTAATTTCTAAAAAAACATCATTAAATGTCCCTTTTTTAATTTCAATATTCGTAATGTATTCCTTGTGAATGCTTAATACTTCCAGAAGGCGGTCCAGATATTCTGCTTCCACCTTATAATAGCCATTCTTTTTTGTATAATTTAATTGATATTCTGCAAGCAGATTCTCAAACGCTTCTTCATTTTTTGTATTGATATAAGCTTTATCCTTCGTATACTTTTTCTTCAATGCATAAGGCGTATCATGTGCTACAATTACCCCGCCATCCATGATTGCTATTTTATTGCAGATCTCAGCCTCCTCCATGTAGTGGGTGGTTAGAAAGATCGTAATATTTCTTTCTTTTTGAAGCTTCATAATATATTCCCATATATGAGCCCTGGTCTGGGGGTCCAGACCTGTCGTGGGTTCATCAAGAAATAAAACCTTGGGATAATGCACCAGACCTCTGGCAATTTCAACCCGCCGTTTCATTCCTCCAGACAATGCAGAAACCATTTTCTTTCGCTCATCTGTCAAATCCACCAGTTTCAGAACAAACCTGATACGTTCTTCTACATCCTTTTTAGGAATGCCATAAAACACACAGTGCAATTCCAAATTTTCTTCAATGGTCATTTTCGCATCAAGAGTGGAATCCTGAAACACAACTCCGATTGCAGACCGCACTTCACTTTTTTGCCGGCTGACATCTTTTCCATCAATCAATAATGTGCCGGAGGTTTTTTCAAAAATGGTACACAACGTATTAATTGTTGTGCTTTTTCCGGCACCATTGGGTCCCAGAAATGCAAATACACTACCTTCTTCCACTTCAAAAGATATATCGTTTACTGCAACAAAGTCACCGTATCTTTTTGTGAAGTTTTTAACTTGAATGATTGGATTCATAGTTTTATCTCCCTTATCGCGACGCAGCATCATTAAGCATTTCAAGCCACCGCTTCACCTGTCGTTAATGGAACAGCTTTTTCCAGGAATACCGGAAGTACCACCATGCTGTAATGTACCAAAGAAGCGTACAGTTTGTCATTTCTGTTCCTAATTTTATATTATTGGTTCACAAATAATTTATAATACAATCTTAACTGGATTTTATCACCTTTTACAGCTTACATTTATTTACCCCTGCAACGGTGAGCCACAGAAATCACATTCAGTAACTGTTCCTTGCACAATTTTATTCATTCCACCACAATTAGGACAATTAAAAGTCTTATATACCGTTTCTGTAGTCTGATGATTTGTAGCAGTATTCAATGTATTTTGAGAAGTTGGGTTAACATTATTTGCCATGGACGGAAGAACAAGCTGATTATTTTTTTCATCAAGGTATGCACCTGAAAAGAACTTCTTTTTAATCATAAACTTTAAATTCTTTTTTACTACATCAACCGATGTGCCTGTTGCTGCTGCAATATTTTCAAGTGAACCTGTTGGGATTGCAGATAAGTGAGATACATAGTTCTTAAATTCTATGCGCATTTTCCTCCTTCTCCTGCCCTTCAAAAATACCCAAACACCGAGAGCAGCAAGAACCCACATAAAAATAATAGTTCCAGCACCATCTACCTGCTTATCAAACATTGATACTAAAGCAACTAAGGCCATCATGGCAAACCAAAGACCGCCGAGTATCATTTCAATTTTTTCCACTATTTGACTAACAACTATAGCCACTTTTGATTTATTCATAACACACTCCTTGCTCTGATTTTATTGAATCGGAGAGCCACAGAAATCACATTCACATACTCTGCCTGCAACTATCACATTGTTACCACCGCAATTGGGGCATTTAACTGTTTTTTGCTGAAGTACACTATTAGAAGTTCCCATTGTCCGCTCTGCAGCATCCATCTGTTGTCTCTCAGGGAATACAAGCTCATGATTCGCGTGGTCAATATAGGTACCTTCAAAGTACCCCACATCAATCATCTTCTGTAATCCTTTGACTGTCTGATCATAACTTAAGCCCATCAAAGAAGCAATATTTTCAATAGTTGTCTGATTTTGATTGATAACAATATCAATATATTTCTTATATCTTTCGCCTGACTGTTTAACTTTGATGGATCCCCATATAATTAAGCCGCCACCAATTCCATAGAATAAAAATCCAAAGGCAGCGGTTGATGGGTCTTCACCTGCAACGCTCAACATGAGAACAGCACAAACCACAAAAATAATACCAATAGCTTTTAATACTTTGCTAAATTTCATTGCTGCAGCTTTATCAATAGATATTTTTTTCCATATCAAATAAATGCTAACCGGCCAAAAGATAATGAACCAAATCACTATCGCGGCCCATGAAGGTGATTTTTTCTTAGCCCCCATTATTACCTCCCTGCTGTTTAGCATTTCTTGTCTGTACATTTCTCTTTTTCACTAAAAACTCAATAGCTTCAACAGTTTTATAAAATTGGCGCTCATCAAATTCAGCATCACAAACGATTTCCTTTAGTTCTTCAATTGCATCATTTAACTCTGCATCTACAGCAACCATTACTGAAGTGTCAGAATATTTGACTGCATCAATTACTTTATCAATACTGGCCTTTTTGTCTGTTTTACTTCTTATCAATGTAAGCTCGTCTGCAAATCCTCTCACCATGGCATCTGCCTGAAGAACCTTTGAATCCTTAACAGCTCTGTTTTTTGATGCTAATGTCATTACCAGTGTAATCGCAGCAACTGCAACCAGCATTAAAATTTGTATTACTAAAAAACCCCTATACAAAATTATATGTAAATTCATATAAATAATCGATGACACAAATACAGCGATAGCATAGATTCCAATCGGAACTCCTATCCCTGCTCTCGTCATGATTGGAGAAGATTTCTGTGCCCAATACTCAACAAAGGCAAATCCGGCAAAAAATATAATTTCACTGTACAATAGAAATACAAAACCTAAAATAGTGCTGGGAAAAATAAAGGGATGAGCAATTGCAAATATCAAGATAGTTGCAAGTACTACAACAATTCCAATTATCGTTGAAATTTTCACTCTAGCATTCATTATATTACCTCAAGCTTTCCCCACATTCTGGACAGAATTTTGGTGTTCCAGAAATTGCAACACCGCATTTTGGACAAGTTTTAGCTACTGATGTTCCGCACTCAGGGCAGAATTTAGTGCCTTTAGGCAAAACACCTCCACAATTCGGACATTTTTCAGGTGTTTCATATCCACACACTTTGCAAACAGAAGACCCTTCTTCCATATCTGCGCCGCAATCAGGGCATGGATTATATTTTTTTCCGCACTCCATACAAAACTTAGAACCATTATTTTCAGCACCACATCTTATACACACAATAACTTTTTTCTCTGGTTTTATAGATTTTTCATCAATCGGCTTTGACACATCACAACCACAGAAACCGCAGAATTTCTGTCCGGAAGGAACCTTTGTATGGCATTTGGGGCACTCAGCCGAATCATGTTTCTTATTTTCAAAAGACACCTGATTTGCGATCTTAGACATGGAACCAGCCATAGCTCCTCCAACACCTACTCCCATTCCAATACCCATTCCAGCACCCATGAACGGAGCAGCACCCATACTTTCATTTTTCGCAGCAGATTCCATGGTGTCAAATGAACGTTCTTGCTGATAACTATAGCCA
>JAEWRS010000326.1 GCA_023398855.1 Bacillota bacterium | reverse complement strand
TTGTTATTACTGTCCCGCTACCTCATCCAACACTGTTTTTGGATCACCGTATACGGTAGAATTGAAAATATTTTCAAATGCAGTGCTTAAGGAATCCGATATCTCACTCCAGCTTTTTGTCTTAAAGGAGGTAGGCGTGTATCCTTCGCTTTGCCGCAGCATGGAGTAGAAAACACCCTTTACCGGGTCACTTTCAAGATTTTCTGACTGTACCACTGATTTTAAAACCGGCAGTTCGTACTGAATACGTGCCTTATTTAAGTCCTCACTGGTCCAGTATTTGATGAATTCCCATGCAGCTTCCTTGTTCTTAGAATCCTTTGCCATGGCAAGCCCGGAAGAGCTTAAGATGCTGACAGAAGGGCTTCCCTCCTGAAACATGGGAATTTCCACAACGCCGTAATTCAAGCCTGCTTCATCAAAGGAAGAGATTGGCCAGGAGCCGTTTATGTACATGGCAAGCTTGCCTGCCACCATCTCAGCCGTGCCGTCCTGATCGGTTGCCACTGCAACGCCTTCCTTCTCCATGTTCTGGAAGGTGCTGAACACTTGAACAGATGGAGTACTGTTAACATAATCTTTTAAATTGCCTTTGGCATCGGAAAGTGCTGTACCATTGCTCCAGAGATACATTTCAAAGTCATAGGGATCGGGAACCCGCTTAAAGCCAAAGCCAGTGATGTTCTTACCAGGGTCGGTTAGCTTTCCTGCTGCATCCTCTAAATCGTTAAAGGTCCAGGATTTCGCAGGATAATCCACTCCTGCCGCATCAAAAATATCCTTGTTGTAATATAACACATGGGTGGTAAAGCCTACTGGAATTCCATAAACCGTATCTCCCATCTTATTATAACTCCACAGGGTCTCATAAAAATTATCCTTATAAGCCTGTCCTTCTTTTTCAATATAGGAATCAAGAGGCTCCAGCCCTTCATAATAAGCAGGATAATTCCACATGTACATCACATCCGGCGTATCCCTGGAGCCCATGCCCGCCGCTATCTTGGTATCAAAGTCACTGCCATAGGCTTCCAGAGTCACCTTAATATCCTTGTGAGCTTCATTAAACTTGTCCACCAGCTTCTGCTGTTCGTCTAAGTCCTTGCTGTTATCCCAGGAAGCAAAACGGATACTTTTTACCCCTTCACCGTGTTGCCTGTCCGATGAATTACACCCCATAAGAGATACTGCCATTGCAATTACAAGTGCTGCTGCCAAAACTTTCTTTTTCATAAGAATACCTCCTCCAAACTATATGTTTTGATATTCATATTATAATATATTATTTTAGTAAAAGTCAACTATTTTACTAAGTAAAATAGTTAGATTTTATTTAAAGTTATATCCTTTAGAAGTAACTTTCTGATATTTTCCAAAGAAAAACACATGTATTTTCCATTTATTTCAATTATAATATTCAAATCATATAAATTAGTCTTATTTTTTTGTTACGTTAATTAGTAAAACTATTTATTTTACTTTTCTGTTATAGATTACTATTTGCTTTTTAAGACAAAAAAAGCGGGGTGCTGCAAAACCAACTTGCGTTAATTTAGCAGCACCCCCACGCTTAAAAACGGAACATTTCCAAATCCTCCGCCTGATACCTTTCCCGGATTTCTCTTAATTTTACTTTTAAATCAGCCAGCTCCTCTTCTTTATAATTATGGAAGGGGCGCCTGGAATACCCTCCTTCAAGCCCTCTCCACCTTAATAAATTATGTAAACAGGATGGAAAATCATATTGTAGACACGCAAAAATGAATTCATCTGCAATCCTCTGCAGACGGAGGGCTCCCGGTATATCGCTATTTTGAACACAAGAGCATATCTTCTTGTAAATTTCAGGAATTACATTATAGAAGGATCCAATGAGTCCGTCCGCTCCAAAACATAATCCCGAAAGGGCCATCTCATCACATCCCGAATAAATCATGAAGTCCTTTCCCAGTATTTCCTTTAAAGAACCCATCTCATCATGGCTCCTGGCTGTATATTTCAGCCCCTTCACATGATCAATCCCGGCGATTTTAAGTATTAAATCTTTATCCATGATGCCTGCCAGTTGAATATTGTATACAATCAGCGGAAGACTGGTTGATTTTGCAATATCATGATAATAATCATAAATATCTTCTTTCGAGAACTTCCAATAAAAAGGCGGAACAGATGAAATGGCATCAGCTCCTGCTGCTTCTGCATGCTCTGCCAGACCGATGCTCTTTCTGGTACCAATGTCCCCTACGTGGACAATCACAGGCACCCTGCCCTTTACCTGATCAATAACAAGATCAACCACCCGGTTTCGCTCTTCCGGTGTCATGGTAAAGCATTCTCCTGTGCTCCCAGTAAGATAAAATCCATTTACTCCTGCTTGAAGCATAAATTCTGTCATATTCCTTGTGCAAGCTTCATCGATATTTTCATTTTCATCAAAAAATGCCATGGTTGCGGGAATAACACCTTTTATATCTGTAATTTGAAATTTACTCATTTTAACCTCCAGTTTATAAGTTTTCAGCCAGATGACAGCAAACCAGATGCTCATGGCCGTTATGATTAATCTTGTGTGCTTTGGGTATTTCCTGCCTGCAGCGCGGGCTGCATTTGGGGCAGCGGGGATGAAACGGACAGCCACTGGGCGGTTCCACTGGGCTTGGTACATCTCCCTGTAGGGGAATCCTCTTACGGCGTCTGTTAATATCAGCAACAGGAATGGCACTTAACAGGGCTTGCGTATAGGGATGTAAGGTATTTTCGAATATTTCCTGGGTTTGTGCAAGCTCCACAATATGTCCTAAATACATGACTGCAATTCGGTCACTGATGTACTCTACCACAGACAAATCATGAGTAATGAACAGATAGGTCAGATTCTTCTTATCCTTTAATTCCATTAACAGCTGCAGTACCTGAGCCTGAATAGAAACATCCAGCGCGGAAACCGCTTCGTCACACACAATAAACTCCGGATCAACGGAAAGCGCCCTTGCAATGCCGATCCGCTGCCTTTGTCCTCCTGAAAATTCATTGGGATACCGTTCCATATACTCCCTGGGAAGGTTTACCTCTTCCAGAAGCTTCGCAATTTTCTCCCTCCTCTCCGTTTTGTTCTTCATCCCAAACCGGATTAATGGCTCCTGCATTGTTCCGAATATGGTGAACGAAGGATTTAAGGATGAATAGGGGTTCTGAAAAACAATCTGCATTTTTTTACGGGCATCATCCAGTTGCTTTTTGGGAACCTTTGTAATATCCTTTTCTCCTTCCTGGAAATGATAGAGCACTTCTCCTGAATACGGCTTAATCAACTGCAGAATGCTTTTTCCAAGCGTGGTCTTTCCGCAGCCAGATTCTCCCACAACTCCAAGAA
>JAEWRS010000307.1 GCA_023398855.1 Bacillota bacterium | reverse complement strand
TGGATCTGCCGGTCAGCTTTGCGGAAATCGATTACGTTCTTCTGACCCATGCCCACATCGATCATGCGGGAATGCTTCCTTTTGTTTATGCAAGAGGCTTCCGGGGACAGGTGATTTCTACGGTTGCAACCGCCGACCTTTGCGGCATTATGCTAAAAGACAGTGCTCATATTCAGGAGGCTGACACCGAATGGAAAAACAGAAAAGCCAGACGGGCAGGCCTCCCGGAAGAAGAACCCCTGTATAGTGTCAACGATGCCATGGGTGTATTGGAGCTGTTTCATTCCTACAATTACAATGAAAAATTGGAGCTGGAAGATGGCATTACAATCCGTTTTACAGATGTAGGCCATCTTCTTGGTTCGGCCTCGATAGAAATCTGGATCACGGAAGGAAAAATCTCCAAAAAAGTCGTGTTTTCCGGTGATATCGGCAACAAGAATAAACCACTGATCCGTGATCCTCAATACATAAAGGAGGCGGATTATGTGATCATGGAATGCACCTACGGCGACCGGCTTCACGGTGTGATCCCTGATCATGTTACCATTCTTGCAGGCATTGTCCAAAAGACTCTGGACAGAGGCGGAAACGTAGTGATACCTGCCTTTGCAGTAGGAAGGACCCAAGAACTCCTTTATATGTTCCGCCGCATCAAAGCGGAAAAACTGATTACCGGGCATGACGGGTATGAGGTTTACGTCGACAGCCCTCTGGCAGTGGAGGCAACTCAGGTTTTCAAGGATAACCTGGTAGACTGCTATGATGAAGAGACAAAGGAACTGGTTATGAAGGGCATTAACCCCATATCCTTCCCAGGTCTTAAGCTTTCGGTTACCAGCGAAGAGTCCAAGAACATTAATTTTAATTCAAAACCAAAAGTGATCATATCAGCGGCAGGCATGTGTGATGCGGGCCGCATCCGTCATCACTTAAAGCATAATTTATGGAGACAGTCATGCACCATCGTTTTTACCGGATACCAGTCCATAGGAACCTTGGGAAGAAGCCTGATCGAAGGAAACAGCGAAGTCAGGCTGTTTGGTGAAACCATTCAGGTGGAAGCCCATATAGAACAGATGGATGGGATGAGTGCCCACGCAGATAGGGAAGGACTGATTGCCTGGTTGAACGCATTTGAAGAGAAACCGAAACAAGTATTTCTGGTTCACGGTGATGATCTGGTCTGCAGCTCCTTTGAACAGCTCCTTGAAAAAGATTATGGATACAGGGCAAAGGCACCTCATTCAGGCTCTGTTTATGATCTTTCCACAGGGAAATGGCTAAATGAAACAGAAGGCGTTGCAGTGGCTAAAGCAGCGGAGGCCTCTAAAAGACCGGCAGGCGTTTATGGAAGGCTTTTTGCTGCCGGCGAAAGGCTTTTGCAGGTTATCCGTCATAATGAAGGCGGAACCAATAAAGATCTTGCCAAATTTGCAGATCAGATTAATTCTTTATGTGATAAATGGGACAGATAAGGAGAACAACAGAACGTGACGAAAGTACAATTATTCACCGACGGAGCTGCAAGAGGAAACCCTGACGGACCAGGAGGCTATGGTGCGGTTTTGCAGTTTATGGATTCCAAAGGGCAGCTCCACGAAAAAACCATGTCAGCCGGATATGTAAAAACCACAAATAACCGTATGGAACTTATGGCAGCCATTGCAGGTCTGGAAGCACTTACCAGACCCTGCCAGGTGGAGCTATACTCTGACTCCAAATATGTGACGGATGCATTTAACCAGCATTGGATCGAAAACTGGATAAAAAACAACTGGAAAAGGGGCAAAAGCGGTCCTGTAAAGAACATTGATTTATGGGAAAGGCTTTTAAAAGCAATGGAACCTCATCAGGTTACTTTTTGCTGGGTAAAGGGACATGCCGGTCATCCTCAGAACGAACGGTGTGATATGCTGGCCACAAGCGCTGCAGATGGAGAAAATCTGCTGGTTGATGAAGGGATATGAACCTTCAGTTCTTGGAAAATACCAAAAACTTACATATCTCTTACAAAGTCTTACTAATTGCAAATTCCTATTTTCTTTCCTTTTTATTTGTGATATGTTTAGTTCATCAAATAGGTTAGGATGATTTTCCATGAATAGAAATAGAGGAATTTGGATTGTAATCGGAAGCATTCTGGTCATTGGCATTCTCATTACACTTGCTACTTCCAGTTTTGTGAAAAGCAAGGAAAATGCTGGGGATTCTGATGAATTTACCGGGTTTTCAAATTCTGAAATCCAGGATGCTCCAGAGGAGGCAAAGGTCTACAGCGGAGCTGCGGAACCGTTTTCTGCCAATATGGCTGCACCACAGGAAGCACCGGTAGCGGGTGAAAGATCTATGCTTACGAAGAACAGTAAGGCTGCTGCAAAGACGGAACCAGCCCCGGAAAATAAATCTCAGCCGGCTGATGCGCAATTGAGGATGAAAAGCGCTCCGGCTTCTGATCAGGAGATGCCGGTTCTCATGGAAGATGCCCGTTCCGGTGAATCTTCCCTTGAGGAAACTGTCATGTCACCCATAAATCCGGATACAAAAAGCAAAGTGCTTAAATCTGTGACATCTTCAGAAGGAGCTGCCTATTATCAGAAACAGCTGCTGGATTTAGATGCCCAGATCAAAAAGATGCGTGAGGAATCAGGAGATTCCAATACCTATTCCATGAAAGCTCTGGTAGATAAAGAGTTAAAACTTTGGAACAGGGAACAGAATACCATTTATGCGGCTATTTTTGAAGATCTTAATGAGAATGACAGAAAAGATCTTGAAGCCTCACAGCAGGAATGGATCAAAAACAGGGATGTTAAGGCAGAGGAAGCAGCTAAAAAATACAGCGGCGGAAGCCTGGAAGAGTTAGAATACACCGCATCTCTGACAGAGTCTACCAGATCAAGGGCTTATGATCTGGTCTCAGAATATATTGAAATCCTGTCTTCAAAAGAGGGGCAGTAAAAAAGTACGGTATTTGCCGTACTTTTTTATCATTTAGGAAAGTTGGCCAAAAAAATTCCATTGCAACATCTTGATAAATAAAATCCCTTATGATAGGATAGTAAAATGAGTGATACTATATGAATTTTCGGGAGGAAGAAAATATGACAGCAATATTCGCAAGTTTCCTGGAGACCGCAATTAAATTCTTGTTTTTCCTGTTTTTGGCATGGGGCGGAATCGTGTGCGGCAAGAAATACAGAGATTATAAGGATGCCGAAAAAAACGGCAGCGTGACAAAAGAGATAAAATAGTAAACGGAGGACAGTAACGTGAAGAACTTAGGCGTGAATGAACTGAGGAGAATGTTCCTTGAATATTTTGAAAGCAAGGAACATCTGGCTATGAAAAGCTTCTCCCTGGTTCCGCATAATGATAACAGCTTGTTGTTGATCAACTCGGGCATGGCTCCCCTTAAGCCATATTTCACCGGACAGGAGATTCCTCCAAGAAAAAGAGTGACCACCTGTCAAAAGTGTATACGGACAGGAGATATTGAGAACGTAGGCAAGACCGCCCGCCACGGCACCTTTTTCGAGATGCTGGGAAATTTCTCCTTTGGGGACTATTTTAAAAATGAAGCCATTCATTGGTCATGGGAATTTCTGACTGATGTGGTCGGACTTGACCCGGATAGGCTGTATCCATCCGTATATCTGGAAGATGACGAGGCCTTCGAAATCTGGAATAAGAAAATCGGCATTGCCCCAGAACGCATTTTCCGCTTTGGAAAGGCAGACAATTTCTGGGAGCACGGTGCAGGCCCATGCGGTCCCTGTTCTGAGATTTACTACGACAGGGGTGAAAAGTATGGCTGCGGAAAATCAGATTGTACCGTTGGCTGTGACTGCGACCGCTATATGGAAGTGTGGAATAATGTATTCACACAGTTCGAAAATGACGGCCATGGAAACTATGCAGAATTAAAACAGAAAAACATTGATACCGGTATGGGACTGGAACGTCTGGCCGTAGTGGTCCAGGATGTGGATTCCATCTTTGACGTGGATACTATAAAAGCTCTTTTAAACAGAGTGGCAGCACTTGCACATACAGAGTATAAAAAGAATTCGGATGTGGATGTTTCCCTTCGCTTGATCACAGACCATATCCGCTCTTGCACCTTTATGATCTCTGACGGCATCATGCCTTCTAACGAAGGGAGAGGCTATGTTCTGCGCCGGCTTTTAAGACGGGCTGCCCGTCACGGAAGGCTTTTAGGAATTAAAGGAAAGTTCCTTGCAGACTTATCCGCCACTGTGATCCAGCTGTCAAAGGATGGATATCCGGAGCTGGAAGAAAAGAAAGCCATGATCCTAAAAGTTCTGACCCAGGAGGAAGACAAATTCAATAAGACCATTGACCAGGGTCTTGCCATTCTTGGGGAACTGGAAGAGGAAATGATAAAGAAGAATGAAACCATCCTTTCCGGGGAGAACGCTTTTAAATTATATGATACCTATGGGTTTCCTCTGGATCTGACCTTGGAAATTCTGGAAGAGAAGAAATTCGGGGTGGATGAAGAAGGCTTTAAGGCTGCCATGCAAAAGCAGAGAGAAACCGCCAGAAACGCCAGAAAGGCCACCAACTATATGGGTGCTGACGTCACCGTATACCAGTCCATTGATCCGTCCATTACTACGGAGTTCATTGGTTATGATAAGCTGACCTGCGACTCAAAGATCCTTGTCCTCACTTCAGAGACAGACATAGTGGAAGCTCTTACCGATGGGGAAACAGGAACCATTGTGACAGAGCAGACTGTATTTTATGGCACAATGGGCGGACAGCAGGGTGATGTCGGATATATTGTAACGGACAAAGGCAAATTCAAGGTGGAAGATACCATTCATTTACAGGGCGGTAAGGTGGGCCATGTAGGCAAAATGGTAAAAGGAATGCTCCAGACCGGAGATGTTGCCACTTTAAAAGTCTGTGAAGAAAACCGCCAGAATACAGGAAAGAATCACAGCGCCACTCATCTTCTCCAGAAAGCCTTAAGAACGGTTCTTGGCAGTCATGTGGAGCAGGCCGGTTCCTTTGTTGACGGGGACAAGCTGCGTTTTGATTTTACCAATTTCTCAGCTATGACACCTGAGGAGATCCATCAGGTGGAAGCTCTTGTAAATGAGAAGATCAAGGAATCTCTTTCTGTAATAACAGAAATTATGACATTAGAGGAAGCGAAAAAATCAGGTGCCATGGCACTGTTTGGGGAAAAATATGGGGATACGGTACGCGTAGTAAAAATGGGAGATTTCTCTACAGAGCTTTGCGGAGGTACTCATATTGGCAATACCGGAGTGATCGGTTCTTTTAAGATCCTGTCTGAAACTGGTATTGCAGCCGGGGTAAGAAGAATTGAAGCCCTGACAGGAGACGGCCTGATGCTTTATTATCAGGAGACTGAAAAAGAGCTTCATGAGGCGGCAAAGGCTGCTAAGACAATGCCGTCTGCTCTGACCACCAAAATTGAATCTCTCTTAGAAGAGATAAAGTCTCTGCATTCTGAAAATGAAAAATTAAAGAACAGGCTTGCAAAGGATTCTCTTGGAAATGTTATGGATCAGGTGAAAGAAATAAAGGGTGTAAAGGTCCTGGCCACAAAAGTTTCTGATGTGGAGATGAATGGGCTCCGCAATCTGGGCGACCAGCTGAAAGATAAATTAGGTGAGGGAGTCGTTGTAATAGCCTCTATTCAGGAAGATAAAGTGAACTTAATGGCCGCTGTTACAGAGGACGCGCAGAAAAAAGGCGCCCATGCAGGTAACTTGATTAAAGCCATCGCTTCCCTGGTTGGCGGCGGCGGCGGCGGACGTCCCAATATGGCACAGGCAGGCGGAAAGAACCCGGCAGGAGTGGATGCTTGCCTTGATAAAGTCGCGGAAGTTGTCGCAGAGCAGCTGAATTGATATGTAAAATATTGAAAATTTTTCTTGACGTATGGCAAAATTATGCTATAATCATATCAGTGCTATAAAATACCCAAACAGTTGTATTATGCACAAGTA
>JAEWRS010000287.1 GCA_023398855.1 Bacillota bacterium | reverse complement strand
GAGGGGCCTCGCTGATTTTGCGCCCCTCTTTCAGATGTTACTGTAAAGTTGGATTCATCGGGTCATAGTTGTCAATCTTTACTTCATGACCGCTTCCGTTTTTCACTGCTTCCTGATACGCTTTATTGTAACGGTCCGTTAAATCCTTTAAAGTAGATTCAATATCAGCATCCCCATAATAAATGGATTCGCAGGTTTTATACATATCCTCGCCTTCCACTACCATACCTGATGCAAAAGCACTGTGAGGAGGCTTTGGAAGGAGTGCATCAATATCACTGATGAGCAGCCACTTTTTATTCTGGAAATCTTCGCTTGGCTTTGCCTTTCCGATAACGCTTGGAAGGATGCTCACACCAAATCCGCCTTCATAATATCCGATCAGGTATTCCTCATTGGCAAAAATATTCTTATAAACCTGAAATGCTTTATCCACGTTAGGGCTCTTGGCGTTTAAAACATAGCTCCCGGTACCGGTAAAATACTGTTTTCCTTTCATCTTTCCCCCCACAGTAGGAATGGGAACACAGTCCCATTTGGAGGAATCCATTGGAAACTGATTCTGGTATACTCCCGGCTCTGCATGGCTGTAAGACATGTACATGCCAATCTTTCCGGCTGCAAACTGGGTTCTTAATGGGTCGATGTCCAGAGATTCGCAGCCAGGAAAAGCACATTCATCAGAAAGCAGTACCTTCCAAAGCTTTAACGTATCTGCCCACTGAGTAAAATCATATTCACCCTTTGCAAAATCGTATCCCCGGACCAGTCCGGTCTCTTTGTCCACGCCGATGCACATGGAACGCTGCAGACCGGAGCTGGCACTTTTCATATTTTCAGCAAACCCATAAATGCCTTCTTTGGACAATTGGGAATTAATTGTTTTGGCACACTCCACCACCTCTTCCAGGGTCTTTGGCGGTTCCGTAATTCCTACACGTTCAAAGATCTCTTTGTTGTAGAAAAGACGGCAGGTAGTTCCGCTGGTTGGAATGAAAAACAGTTTTCCGTCCAATTCATTGTACCCGGGATAAATCACGGTCTTAAAATATTCTTTCATATCAGAGTCCATGAAATCGTATAGGTTTGCCCACTGTCCCTCGTTTACATATTTATCAAACATCTGGTCCTGCTGAACCAAGATGTCAGGAAGTTCCCCGCTTTGCACCGCCATATCAATGGCCTGCACGTAATTATCCGTATAAAGCTGGTAATCCACCTGAATGTTATCGGTGTTGTTGGCATTGTATTCGTCAACCTTTTTCTGAACATAGGTAGCGTCGTGGCGGTCTTTGGACCAGACCTTAATTACAGTCTTCTCTCCTGCTGCTGCCTGCGTCTGCTCCGTTCCTGCCTGAGCAGTGGTCTGTCCCCCTGCTGCCGCTGTTGTGGCATCCGTCTTGCTCCCGGAGCATCCGGCCAGTGTTCCTGCCGCCAGAAGTCCTGCCATCAGAATGCCGCTTAATCTCTTTAATTTCATCCCTTAAACCTCCCGTTTTTGTTTATGGATTCATTTTACGGAAAAACAGATGTTATGTAAATGCAATATCTGACGGTTGCATGTTTAAAATGGGTTTATATTCTCTTTCCTTTCATTGTTGGCCCCAAATAAAAAAACTCTGGAATAAAAACGGACCTCTGTAGGTATAAACCCCACTTTGGTCCGTAGGTAACTGCTGGCGGAGAGCGTCAAGAATATGTCTTGTATCGTCAGGCAAATGGCCGATGACCAGGCCAGCTCAGTTATTTAATTTCCTTTTTTTCTACGCGGCTCCAATCCCTGTTCTCACACCAATACACCATGTTCTCAGAAACGTCAAACACCATGGATACCACAGTTGGGCATACTGTCTGTGCGGTCTGCTTTAATATCTCAAAGCAATTGGCAACATCAAAATTATCATCCGCATTGTCAAGCATGGCTACTGCCTTGTTGTATCTGTCCCATCCCATCCATGGATGCTGCTCGGCATTCCCCTTAAACAGAGAGAAGTTCGTCATTACTGCATATTCGGGTTTTGGCAGATACTGATATCCCTGTCCCGGAACAATTTGCAAAACATTCCCGGCTTTGTCCGATAATTGCGCTTGAAATGTCACACCGGGCACACTGTAAATAGTCTCATGTTCAACTATCTGTCTGATTTCATCTAAGGATTTTTTGCCCAGCAACAGGTCAATGTCTATCATAATAATATTCTTGCAATCCACACTCATCGGATTGCTTCTATTGTCAAATGGCCAACAGGTTGGCATGGCTACAAAGTCGCCTCGTGCATTAGCTCCAAACAGGGGAAGCCAGCCCTCATTTTTGTCATTGATTGCAATATAAACTTTATCACTTTCCACCACAACCTTGTGTTCCATATCCAGAATATCAAGGTTCCAGCCAATTATAGTTTTATTTCTATTTGAAACGATGCTCGTACACATTGGAATACCTCCCTAAATTTTGATCTGATTCATGTGTCTTTTGTTACAAATGTGAATGCAAATTATCATTCCCACACGGGATAAGATTATTTCCTTAACTCCGTTCGTTTATCATTTAAAGCGATTTGAGGAGTTAACATGGGGTGGGAATGATTTGGTGATTGGATTAATAGTTCATCTACAAACAATGCCATATCTTTTGCCACTGAATCTTTCATCATTTGTTATCCAATCCGGGCTTAAATATTGAATAATTTTGTCTAGCCCCTCTTCACCTTTTCTTATTCTAATATAGCTAATATGATACTAAAAGTATAGCTACTAATCGTTTACATTTTATGACTATTGTTTTTTATACTATAGCATCTCATTAACTCAAAATCAATAAAACAGGAAAATCACGACTCTCTTTTCGGGTTGAAGGCGCTTCCTTTATTTTTTCTTGAGGCTATTATATACCTTGTCAATCCCCTTACGAACAACATCAGACGTTGTAATTTCAGATCTTCTGTACAGGTAATAAGTTTTTCTTTTGTTTCATCATTAAGCAACACAAAAAGATTCTTTCCAACCTTAGTTGATCTGATAGTAATATTCATTTAACAGAACCTTTGATTTTAATAATTGAAAACGATTCCGACCATACATGATCCTTTTGGTTCATTTGATTTTATTTACTCTTCCTTCTGCTAAGCCATTATTGTATTTATAATGAATGCCATTTTGACAGCATCAATATCTGCATGTAATCCATTTATGTAAGTATCTAGTTCATCAATCTGCAGAGCAGCGGCTGTTGTCATCCATGAGTCCAACTTTTTTTCCTTTCGTGAAAATACAATGCGATGAAATTCTCTTAGGAGTGCATATAATTGCCCAATTACCGGATACTTTATTATCGTTGCCTCGTACTGCTCTTGTGTCACTCCTTTCACATTCTCTATACTACGATAGATTAATTGACACAGGCACTTCCTCGGAATATATTCAACAGATACCGTTTGTTCCACTGCGGAAATACGTTTCTGATGAGTTCTTTCTTTTTGCATAAAAACACGCAAAGAAGCTATGGTTCCGGTATATCCCTTGTGACAAATGCATTCGTGAATCTTTTTATAGGTGATTCCCTGTGAACGCATTTCTATCACTTCCTGCTCATAAGGCGCAAGCTTACCTGGCATTCGACAGTCATAATGACCATTGTTGGAAGAGCACTCTTCCACTAAATATTTTTTTACTGTCTGATATGCATGACCAGTCAGGCGAGTGACCTCATCTATGGCATGTCCTTCTGAATACAATTTCCTTACCTCATTGATTGCCAGCTGCTTGTTTGCCATTGCCCGAATATGCTGGCGTTCCCGTACGTTTTCCCTTTGAAGC
>JAEWRS010000249.1 GCA_023398855.1 Bacillota bacterium | reverse complement strand
TCTTCAGCCTCTGTCCTGTTAGCCAGCACATAATGCTCCGGCCTTATCTCCTTCCAGGAAGGCTTTTCCCATGAATAATTGTGTACCAAAGGATCATAGACAAGAAGCTTTTTTTCCTTCTCATGCTTTGGGTCTGGCATTGGTATGGCCGAAAGCAGCGCCCTGGTATAAGGGTGAAGGGCGTGAGTGATCAACTCCTCAGTTTCCGCCATTTCCACGATCTCTCCCTTTCGGATGACTGCAATTCTGTCCGTAATAAAGCGCATAACAGACAAGTCATGTGCAATAAAAAGGTAGGTGATCTGCTTCTTTTTCTTCATATCTCCAAGGAGATTTAAAACCTGGGCTCTGACAGACACATCCAAAGCAGATATGGGTTCATCGGCAATGATGAAATCCGGATTCATGATCAGGGACCTGGCAATCCCGATCCTCTGCCTCTGGCCTCCGGAAAACTCGTGAGGGAAACGGCTTGCAAACTCAGGAAGAAGACCCACGTCAAGAAGTGCCTGATCCACCCGTTTTTTCCGTTCCTCCTCTCCTAAGCCCTTTTCTATGTTCATCAGTCCTTCACTGATAATGTAATCCACTTTTGCCCTTTCATTTAAGGAAGCCTGGGGATCCTGAAAGATCATCTGGATTTCCTTAATCACCTTCTGATCCAGCTCTGGCCGTATCTTCCCGTTGATCTTCTCACCTTTGTAAAGAATATCTCCTCCCGAGCTTGGTACGATTCTCATGATGGCCCGGCCGATAGTCGTTTTCCCTGATCCTGATTCCCCTACCAATCCAAAGGTTTCGCCTTTGTATACTTTAAAGTTTACCTTTTTTACCGCTTCGTATTTCTTTCTGCGCTCTCCAAAGGTCACATCCAAATCCCTTACATCCAACAGCACTTCACGTTCCATTAAAACAGACCTCCGTTTCTGATTTTGCTGACCACTGGCGGCGGGTCTGATTTCGGTGCCCTGGGATCCAACAGCCAGGTTTTCGCCTTATGGGTAGAAGATACCTGAAAATAAGGGGGCCTCTTCACAAAATCAATCTTAAGAGCCTGAGGGTTGCGGGGAGCAAATGCATCTCCTTTGATCTCTGCATAAAGATTGGGAGGTGTTCCCGGAATGGAGAACAGATCCGTTCCTTTTACTCCTACCTGAGGCAGAGAGGAAAGCAATGCCCAGGTATAAGGATGCCTGGCATCATAAAAAATATCTTCGCAGGTTCCGATCTCCACAATATCCCCTGCATACATAACAGCCACCCGGTCCGCAATGTTGGCTACCACTCCTAAATCATGGGTGATCAGTATAACCGAAAGCCTGTATTTGTGCCGCAGCTCCTTTAAAAGATCCAGGATCTGGGCCTGTATGGTCACATCAAGGGCCGTGGTCGGCTCATCACAAATAAGGATCTGGGGATTGCATGCAATGGCAATGGCAATCACCACCCGCTGGCGCATGCCCCCGGAAAATTCGTGCGGATACTGGCAGAATCTTTTTTCCGGGTCCTGGATCCCCACATCTGTCAAATATTTTATAGTTCGCTTCTTTGCCTCAGAATGTCCCACATTCTGGTGAAGCAGCACTGCTTCCATGATCTGAACCCCAATGGTCTTTAAGGGATTTAAGCTGGTCATGGGATCCTGCATGATCATTGCGATCTCATGGCCACGTATGCGCAGCCAGTCTCTCTCCCTTTTTACTGCGGTCAGTTCCACTTCCTTCCCGTCATCAGCTCCGTAATAGACAGCCTTTCCGCCATCCACATATCCATTTCTCTCCAAAAGTCCCATAAAGGATTTGGTGAAAACAGACTTTCCGCTTCCCGATTCCCCTACAATCGCCAGAATCTCTCCCTTATACAAATCCAGGGATATCCCTCGTATGGCATGAAGGACTTTCCCCCTCAGTTCAAATTTAATATCCAGATCGTTTACCTCTAAAATCTTATCCTGATTCATACTGCCCCTCCTTATACGTGATTTTTGGGATCAGCGGCATCTGAAAAGGCGTTGCCGATGATATAAAACGATATGGTGACAAAGGAGAGAATAATCGTTGGGTATACCAGCTGGTATCGCAAAGCAGGGCTGGTAATCAAAGCCCGCCCTTCGTTGATCAGATTGCCTAAGCTTGGTATATTGACCGGAAGTCCCAAACCAATGTAAGTTATGAACACCTCGTTGCCAATGGCTGCCGGAATGGTAAGTGCCATGCGAAGCATGATAACTGACACCAGATATGGAAGAAGATTCTTTACAATGATCCTGCTGACAGGGGTCCCCAGACAACGGCTGGCAACATTATAGTCCCTGTCCCTGATAATGAGAATCTGGTTCCTGATAAACCTGGCCATCTGGATCCATCCGGTCAGGCACATGGCAAATACCAGTGTTTTCACACTGGGCTTTAAGATATAAGAAATAAGGATCAGAACAATGGTATTAGGTATATTGTCAATAATATTGTAAATTTCCGTAAGAATGAAATCTGCCTTTCTCACATATCCCCAGATCACCCCAACAGTAATGCCGATGACCGCTTCCGCAAGAGCCACAGACAGTCCTATAATAAGAGAAGTCCTGGTTCCTGCCCAGATCCGCGCCCATAAATCCTGTCCAATGGAATTAGTACCCAGAATAAATTCTTTTCCAGGAGGAATGTTGCGAAACTGCATCCCGTTTGCATCGTTGATGATCATGTTTGGATCATACTGTCCCGGCAGATAGGGCTGAAAAAAAGTAAATGCCAGAAGAATGATCAAAAGTATCAGAAGAACAAATGCCCCGCGGTTCTTTAAAAAGGCCCGGAAGGTGCTGTACCAGTAGGAGTAATTGCTGTACCCTGTCTTCTCCGCTTCTTCCTGATTAAAGCCTGCAAAGGAAAACAGCTCTGCTTCCTCCATATTTTCCATGAAATCCGCTTCCTTTGTATGGCGGTAAGAAAACTGTTTCATCATCTGTCACCTTCCTTCTTTCCCAGACTGATTCTTGGATCCAGCATTACCATCAGTAAGTCACCCAGCAAAAGTCCCATAACACCCACACAGGCATAGAGAAGAACAATGCCCTGGACCATGGTATTATCATGCTTTTTAATCACAGTAACAAGAAGTCCTCCCATTCCTGGGATGCTGTACAGGGATTCAATATAGATAGAGCCGATCACTGTGTTTAAAAATGCGGTGGGAATGTATTGAGCCAAAGGAACAAAGGCATTGCGGAAGATATGCCTGAACATGACTCCCCCTTCTGACATTCCCTTTGCCTTGGCTAACTTCACATAATCCTTATTGCTTTCATCTACCATATACCGCCTCAGCCACATGCCGTAAAAAGCAATGTTTCCAAGGGACATGGACACAACCGGAAGAATCCAGTATCTGGGATTATCAATCTGGAACAGCAGCCCAACTCCCACCAGCTTTGTTCCATAAAGCTGGATATAGAGAAAATAAACAGCAGCAGGAACCGCCTGAATACAAACAACAAACAAGGTTCCGATCCTGTCGAACCACCTGTATTTATACCGCGCCATCAAAGCTCCCATAGGCAGACCCACAAGAAGAGATACCGCCATGGACCAGATACCCAGCTTCACGGAAACAGGGACCTTGTCCGCTAAAATATCCGATACCGGAACATTGGAACGATAGATTCTGGACACCCCTAAATTACCTTGAAGAAGATCCTGAAAGAAATGGATCACCTGGACCGGAAGAGGATCTGTAAGTCCCATTTCTTTTAAACCCACCTGGATCTGCTGAGACGTCATCTTATCAAAATTCTGGAAATATCCCTCAATGGGCATCAGACGAAGCAAACAGAACACCGTGGTCAGAATGATGATCAGCGTAAGAAATGAACGTGCGATTCTTTTACCTAAATACTTTAACATCAGTTTCTCGGCTCCTTTGTGTTTTCTTTTAAAAATACTCTCGGAACAAGACCTGCCCTATGGCACATCTCTTTCAGACGGTATTTTTCCGCCGGACCATAAGCCAACTGCCAATGGCCCGGCGTATATACCTGCCGTTTATTTCTTGTTTGCTTCCCTGTTTGTCAGATACTCATCCATGGAAATGTAATGATCCTGAAGGTGCTGACCCTTGTATCTTAAGTTTGATACTCCAAATGGTGCATACTGTCCTTCAAACACATCCAGCTTATTGGCTAAATATTTGCTTACCGTTATGCTGAAAGGTACAACAAATGCATGGTTAATCAGACTGGCCTCTGCCTTAGCAAAAGCCTCATAGCGGGCATTGATATCCACCTTTATATCTTTGGCAGCCTCTACCAGGGAAAGATATTCTGCTGCTGCATCTGCAGAAGGAGTTCCCTCTTCAATGGTCTTTGCAATGTTCCCGTACTTATATCCGATATCATACCCATCTTCACCCTTTGACTGGTAAAATGGATCTGTCCAGGTCTCCGGATCCGCATAATCGGCACCCCAGTTACATTTCATCAGGGCAAACTTGCCGCTTCTGCGCACTTCTGTTAAGAACCCGTCAGCAGGACCAGCCTCAACGATGATATCAATAAAATCAGTACCAAGAAGGCTCTCCATCTGCTGCTCCACTACCTGACACTCCTTATCCCAGTTAATCTCTGAAGGGTTATAAGGCATGAGCACCTTAACCGGGAACGTAACGCCCTCAGCTGTCAGCTCCGTCTTTGCCAGATCGCGGTATTCCTTTGCCTTTGTCTCATTAAAGGTCTGACCAAGGGAGGCCATATCACCGATTGTGGTGTAATCCGCTCCATCTGCATTAAATGTAAAGTTAGCGGGTGTAATGGAATTGATAACAAAATCATCAGGGGTCGACGGTTCCAGGACTGCCACTTCCTTGGTCTTATTTAAACCTGCAAATAAGGCCTTGCGGAAGTTTTCATTATTTACGGCTTTTTTCCAGTTCTCGGGCTCATATTGGGCGTCAAACTGAGGGTTAAAGTTAAAGCTGTAAAAATAAGAATAACTGGTTCTCGGCCTCTCCCGGCTGATTAAATTCTTAGTATCCTCACTGCTCATCCAGTTGTCCAGAATGTCAGAGGAAATTTCCGCATAATCAATCTCTCCCCGCTTTACCATTTCCGGTCCAATGGTGTTATATTCCGCATTGTACACCTTCTTGATCTCATCTAAGTAAACCATATCCGCATCATAGTTTGCTGAATTCTTTTTAAAGACCTGCTTTTCCTGTGGGGAAAATTCTGCCAGATAAAACGCTCCGTTATAGTACATCTTATCTGCTCCTGTTCCGAAATCCTTTCCCAGCTCCGCAAGCTGCGGGCCATAAGCCGGCATATATACTACGTAGGCCAGGGATGAAAGAAAATATGGAATCTCTTTTTCCAGAGTATATGCCAGCGTATGCTCATCAACCACCTTTACACCTACTTCTGAAAAATCAACAGGCTCCCATACCGTTCCTTTCTCATCTGCCCCACCATTATATACCAATCCATTATAATATTTCTCTGCATTGGCAATCACTCCGAACAAATTTTGCACATTGGCACTTTCGTATTCAGGGGTCAGCTCATATTTCAAGGCATCAACAAAATCCTGAGCTGTTACATCTGCCACCTCAGCTCCGGTATTGTCCACCCACTTGGCATCCCTCAGCTTTAATGTCCAGGTAAGGGATGCATCGTCATAAGTCCATTCTGTTGCCAGACCAGGCTTTATCTGCCCCTTGTTATCATATTCAATCAGGGTATCCACGCAGTTTGCACCTATTTTATTATCATTTTCCGTAGAGGAAACAAGATAATTCAGTGTTGTAGCCTCCGAACCATATAACATGGTATACACAGCTGCTTTACCAGTCTCAGCAGCACCGTTTTCGTTTCCTGCCGCCTGAGAACCATCCCCTGTGTTCTTTTTCCCGCCACAGCCGCTCAGTGCTGTAGAAGCAGCAAGAACTGCGCACAGCATCGCTGCCATCAGTCTTCTTTTTTTCATAAATTATCCTCCATTTTTCTAATATTTCTAACCCATTGGGGATTAGTATCTTTTCATTCTATTACTCACCAAATACAGGAACCTTCAAGATTCCCATTCCAGGATCTTCATTCATAAAAATCTTAGGTCCCCTAAAAACAGGCCCTCCCGTATAAGGATCTTCCCTGCAAAGAGATGGTCCGTCTAAGTCAGCCCGGGTAATTATCCCCTTCCCTGCCGCCAGATGGGCCGCCGCACTGACCGCAATCTTACTTTCCAGCATACAGCCAATCATACATTCCATCCCAAAGCTCTCTGCAATGGCGCAGATTTTTAAGGCCTCATAAATGCCTCCAGTCTTCATTAGCTTAATATTAATCAGATCCGCCGCCCCCTCCCGGATAATCTTTACAGCATCCTCTGGAGAAAAAACACTCTCATCTGCCAGAATAGGGGTATATACCTGACTGGTCACAAATTTCATCCCCACAAAGTCATGGGCATTTACCGGCTGTTCCACCAGATCCATATTAATTCCCAGATCCTCCAGTGTTCTGATAATCCGGACTGCTTCTTTGGGGGACCAGCCCTGATTGGCATCAATGCGGAGCAGGATATCCGGTCCAACCGCCTGACGAATGGACTTGATCCGTTCCACATCCTTCCTGCTCTCTTTTCCCACCTTGATTTTCAGGATACGAAAGCCTTGGGAAATTGCATTCAAGCTGTCACTGACCATTTCTTCAACATCATTAACACTGATAGTCAGATCTGTTTCAATTTCCTTCTGCCCGCCTCCCAGAACCTGGTATAACGGTTTTTTGCAGGATTTTGCGTAAAGGTCATAAACAGCCATATCTACCGCTGCCTTTGCCGAACTGTTCTTTAAAATGCAGCTATGAAGATTCTTCATGATTCCGTCCAGATTTTCTATTTCCATGCCAATAATTGCCGGAGCAATGAAATCATTTATCGCAGTGAGGATAGATCCCTGTGTATCCCCTGTAATTACCGCAGTAGGAGGCGCCTCACCAAATCCTCTCTGACCGTCATCAGTTGTAATCCGGACTACAATATCGTTCACACTATCTACTGTTCTCAGGGCTGTTTTAAACGGTGTCACAAGAGGAATACTGATTTTTGCTGTCTCTATCTTTACTATCTTCATCTACTTTCCCTCTTTTTCCTGAATACCTTTATTAGCTGCCTTGTATATGTCAAGAGATATCTCAGCCATAACCCGTTCAAAAGCAGGAGTATCCGTTTCATTTCCACAAAAGCAGATTACAAAAGGCTCCTTACCATATACAATTCCCACATCATGGGTTATCCCCGTATCCTCACCTGTTTTGTGAGCAATCTCCGGACTTTCCGGCAGCGCCTGCAGATAAAATGGAATCTTACTGCAAAGCTGTTGATTTTTTAAAATGGAAATCATTGTTTCGCTGGACTGCCGGTCTATAAGCCTTCCCTCATACATCATTTTTAAAAGCCTGCAAGTTTCATAAGCCGTTATGTAATTCTGGATCCCCTTGCCTGACTTTTCTATGTCATACATCTTTCTCTGGAGAATAGTCTGGCGGAACCCAAGCCTTCTGATTATTTGATTAATTTCCTCTATTCCAAGGATATCAATCAAAATATTTGTCGCTGTATTGTCACTGAAAATGATCATTAAAGTGACCAGGTCCATTCCTGTTACCTGGATACCATCATGAAGATAAGTGAGGGCACCGCAGGAAGGAACCTTATCCTCCCCTTTCACAGAAAACAGTTCCTCCATACGAAAGGTTCCTTTTTTCTTCTTATCAAAAGCGGCCGCCATAACAAACAATTTGATGACGCTGGCCGCCATCAGCGGATCCTGTTGATGATAAGCAAAACCTTCACCAGTCTCTAAATTCTCATATAAAAAACTAATTTTCCCAGGAAGCTGTTCCAGCCTCTCTATAATCCTATTGTTCATAAATATGTATAAACTCCCTACTGGAAATGACACCGCCTGATATAAAAAAAGAGGCACTGCACCTATATTCCACAGCTACCTCATCGCACCTGATTATAACTTTCTGAAAACCCTAACTTTAGTATAATAAATTTTCAAAAAAAATCAAGCTATAATTTGTATAAAAGCACCCATACGGTGAAATTCTACAAAGCAGATATTAAAAAAAGAACAGTCTTCTCAAAAATCAAACTGTTCTTCCTATGCGCCGGACAAGATTCGAACTCGCGGCCTTCTGGTCCGTAGCCAGACGCTCTATCCAGCTGAGCTACCGGCGCATGTTTAATACATGGTTAATATACACCCATTTACTGCATTTGTAAAGTGATGAATACATTTATCCTTCTAAGGAAGAATGGTAAGCTGAAAGCTTATTCCGCTTAAATGCCTTTTCCCTGAAGCAGTTTGTATTATAATAATGTTACTCTTGGGCATAATATGAATAATATATAAGAGGGGTTAAACGAGGAGGGGGATTTATGAGGAGCTATTTGTCCATGGGAATATTTTTTGCCGGAATAATATTAGCTGTGTATATTGGATATTGGACTTTATTTATAAAACCTATTATGGTATGTGTCTCGGCAGCTGACGCAGGCGTGTTGACTACCGAATTGACAGCAATGACAATCATCAAATGTGCCTTATCGTGGTTGGTTGCGGGAGTGATCTTCGGAGTGGGGTATATTGCTGCAATGATTGTAAGTCACAGATAATCAGGAGGTAATAATCATGTTGAACGATGAAGTACAGGCATGGATTGACCTGGGATTTTCACATGAAGAAGCAATCGCTATGACAAATGCGCTGGGTTCCCAAAATGACGATATGGAAATTACAGATCATGACACGAATACTTCAATTATGGATTCCTCTGAAAAGGCCGGAAATTGAGCTGTTTAATCAAAACCCTGATCCCAGCTAAAACGATTACACCAGTATATAAAAAAGTATTCCTTGGAGAATATTCTAAAAAAAGAAAACCCTTATAAAATAAGGGTTTTTTCTACGTGCGTGAGAAGATTTGAACTCCCGACACCTTGGTCCGTAGCCAAGTGCTCTATCCAGCTGAGCTACACACACATATTGAATTGACTGCCTAAATAGGCAAATGCCGGCGACCGGAATCGAACCGGTACGGGAGGTAAGTCCCGCAGGATTTTAAGTCCTGTGCGTCTGCCAGTTCCGCCACGCCGGCATTCTCATGATTAGCGCGGGCAACGAGCCAATCGAACATGTTTGCATGTTCAGTCGGCAACTGCCGCGACAACGAGTGAAATCCGCAAAACGTATTTCATCTCGTGCTCATGGAAATGGGACCTATAGGGCTCGAACCTATGACCCTCTGCTTGTAAGGCAGATGCTCTCCCAGCTGAGCTAAGATCCCATTGTAATAAGTATTATACAACTTACTTGCTGGTTTGTAAAGCCTGTACTTTTA
>JAEWRS010000222.1 GCA_023398855.1 Bacillota bacterium | reverse complement strand
GTCTAATATGATCACCATTCTTCGCGCGGTATCCATTACCACCATTATTGCAATTGGTCTTACCTTTGCCTTGGCGGTAAACGGCATGGACCTTTCCATTGGAGCTACGGCCCAGTTTGCTAATGTTTTTGTTATGACGTGCTTTGTATGGCACAATATTAATATCGGTGTTTCCATTATCCTCACGGTGCTCATCTGCTTAAGTGTTGCAGTCATCAACAGCATCCTGATTGTTAAATTTAAAATACCGGATATGGTTGCGGCACTTTCTGTCATGTTTATGTACCAGGGAGTTTCCATGACCTATTCCAAGGGCGGTGCAATCACCGAGCGTATGACCAGGGCAGATGGAACCCAGGCTCCTGGCCTTGTGCCGGAGGCTTTCCGGGCATTGGGAAAGGAACCGTGGCTGATCATTATCATGATTTGTGTGGTTCTGTTTGCCTACTTTTTCTTAAATTATACAAAACACGGCAGATACATGTATGCGGTAGGCGGAAATCCTGAGGCAGCCCAGCTTTCCGGTATTCCTGTAGCAAAATATAAAATACTTGCATATTTTCTGTCAGCTGTCTTTGCTTCTATCGGCGGAATTTGTCTGGCAGCCCGTGTTGGAACAGCCCAGATTTCAGCAGGTGATTCATACTTAATGCCTTCCGTGTGCGCAGCTTATATCGGATTTTCTGTATTGGGAGCCGGAAATGCAAATGCATTTGGTACCTTTGCGGGAGCAGTGCTTGTGGGTATGCTGGAAAACGGCCTGATCATGATGTCAGTGCCATATTATGCCATGAACATCATAAAGGGAGCTGTTCTTGCCATTGCTCTTGCCATGACCTACGCAAGCGGCAAGACAAAAAATGTAAACTAATAAAAAGCATGAAAATGATCAGGGGAAGGTGACAGGAATGTCTAAATACGACAGTTATTTTTTGATGAAAGCAGAAGAAGTATCAGATTATGTTCAGGAGAAGCTCTCTTATTTTGATAAGGATGCCAGGTTGGAATGCAAAGAGATTGGAGACGGAAACTTAAACTATGTGTTCCGTGTTAAGGATCCGGCAAACGGAAAATCCATCATCGTCAAGCAGGCTGGCGAGGCACTTCGTATTTCAGCAGAAATGCATGTTTCCACAGACAGAGGAAGAATCGAAGCAAAGATTCTGGGTATCCAGGATTCCTATGCTCCTGGACTTGTTCCAAAGGTTTATCTATATGATGGAACCATGTGTGCCATGGCCATGGAAGATATGACAGGTCATACCATGATGCGTACCGGTTTGTTAAAACATGAGATCTATCCGAGGTTCGCAGAGCATGTAACCACGTTCATGGTGAATTCCCTTCTGCGTACAACGGATGTTGTAATGGGACACAAGGAGAAAAAGGAGCTGGTCAAGAGTTTTATTAATCCGGATCTTTGCGAGATTTCGGAAGATCTCGTGTACAGTGAACCCTTTATTGATTACAATAACAGAAATAATGTGTTTCCTCCAAATGCAGATTTTGTAAAAAAAGAATTATATGAAGACCAGGCCCTGCATCTGGAAGCTGCCAAATTGAAATTTGAATTCATGAACAATGCCCAGTCCTTGATTCATGGAGATTTGCATACCGGATCTGTCTTTATCAACAAAGAGCACACTTACATCTTTGACCCGGAGTTTGCCTTTTTCGGACCAATGGGCTATGACATTGGCAATGTCATTGCAAATATGTTTTTTGCATGGTGCAACGGCGATGCTACTATCGCGGATGAGAAAGAAAAAGAGGAATTCTGCGGCTGGTGTTTACGCACTATCTCAGATATTGTGGACTTATTTATTGAAAAATACAACAAAGTGTTTGATGAGTATGTGACAGAAACCATGGCAAAGGTTCCAGGATTTAAGGAATGGTATCTGGAGGGGATTCTTTCTGATACTGCCGGTGTGGCAGGGCTTGAATCCATCCGCCGGACTGTTGGAATGGCTAATGTCATTGATGTCACCACTATTCCTGATGAGGATAAACGGGCAAGAGCCGAAAAAATCATCATCAGTCTGGCAAAGAATTATATCATGAACCGCCGCAGCTTCCGTTGCGGAGCGGATTATTTAAACGCAATCAAAGAGGCAGCAGGCAAATTTTAAAACCAGCAATGTTAAGCCAAAAGCTGGTAACTGCTTGATTCATTAGGAGGCAAAAATGAGCGAAGAAACTAAAAAATCCATTATGGATTATGACACTGTGGCTCTTGACGAAGAAAACAACGCCCTGGTGATCATTGACCAGACACAGCTTCCGTATCATACGGAAATTCTTTCTCTGACAAAGCAGGAGGATATTTGGAATGCAATCTACCTGCTGCAGGTAAGAGGGGCGCCTGCTATTGGCGTTGCTGCGGCCATTGGCATCTATCTGGCGGCAAGAGAGATCAGGGCAGATGGCTTTGATGAGTTTTATGCAGAATTTCAAAAAGCAAAGGACTATCTTGACTCTGCACGCCCTACGGCGGTTAATTTATCTTGGGCACTTAACCGGATGGAGCAGGTGGTTTTGAAACACAAAGAAAAGACTGTCCCGGAGATTGTTGAGTTTCTCCATAAGGAGGCAGTGGAAATACGGGAAGAGGATATTTGGGTTTGCAGGATGATCGGGGAATACGGTTTATCTCTTGTAAAGCCAGGTGACGGCCTTTTGACTCACTGCAATGCAGGACAGCTGGCAACGGTAAAATACGGAACAGCGACAGCTCCTATGTACTTGGGCCATGAAAAAGGGTACAACTTCCGCATCTTTTCTGATGAGACCAGACCTCTTCTTCAGGGAGCAAGGCTGACATCGTTTGAATTAAAGGAATCAGGTCTTGATGTCACTGTGATCTGTGACAACATGTCGGCAACGGTCATGAGAAATGGCTGGGTTAACGCAGTATTTGTAGGTTGTGACCGGGTGGCTGCCAACGGGGATACGGCCAATAAGATCGGAACCTCTATGGTAGCACTGGCGGCTAAACGATACGGTGTACCTATGTATATTTGCGCCCCAACCTCCACCATTGATTTAAACACTCCCACAGGCAGAGAGATACACATTGAAGAGCGGCCGGCAGAAGAAGTGGTAGAGATGTGGTATAAAAAGAGGATGGCTCCTGAGGGTGTAAAGGTATTTAATCCTGCCTTTGATGTGACGGACAATGATTTAATCGCAGGGATTGTAACAGAGTACGGAATAGCCAGAGCACCTTATACAGAATCGCTAAAGGAAATATTCAGGAAAAAGGAAGAGGCCCTGAAAGCAAAAGAAATGTGAGCTTCAGTATATCCGCCGGATCATGTAGGTAAAGCTGAGCTGGCATATGAAAAGAGGATGTCTCAAAGAAACTGAGACATCCTCTTGCCAAACTGAGACTATAGTTCCATTGCCTCATATAGCTTTACGTTATTTCTGGAAATGTATTCCCGCCACGGGTCGTCCATCTGTTTGTCGGTGACCAGTCCGGTGATATTCTCAAAGCCGGATATTCTGATGAAAGATGTTTTATCGAATTTGGAGTGATCTGCAATGAGATAGACGTGGTTACTCCTGGTCATCAGCATTTGCCGGATGGCGGCGATTGCTTCATTGGAATCAGTAATTCCATGTTCCATTGAAATGCTTCTGCAGGACATAAAGGTCTTGTCAACATAAAAGGATTCCAGATTTTTAAGGGCGGTATTCCCAACGAAAGCTTTGTCTCTTGGAGTATAAGCGCCTCCGATGGAAATAAGGCGGATGTCTTCTTTGTCATAAAGCTCATTAATGATCAGAAGGGAATTTGTTACTACCGTGAGGCGCATTCCCTGTAAGGCTTTTGCCAGCTGAAGGGCAGTGGTAGAAGCATCCAGGAAAATGGAATCTCCGTTATGGATGATTGACAGGCATTTTTTTGCTATGGACTGTTTGCTCTCCATATATGCGGTTTCCCGGATCGTTAAATCTACATTATTCTCAACCCCGTCTTGTATAAACGCACCGCCGTAGGTTCTGGTCAGGAATCCGTCATCCTCTAATTGTTTTAAGTCCCGTCGGATGGTTTCCTCGGTCACGGAGAATACTTTGGATAATTCGGTCACCGTAACACTTTTCTTTTCTAAAATAATATCTTTGATTCTGGCTTTCCTTGTTACTGCTAACATAGACATATTCCTTTCTTTATGACAATAAATGTAAATTTAAAATAAAATGCAATATAAAACCATATAAATCAAGTGGTATATAAGTATATTGTATAATTATTTTGACTAATTGTAAAGAACAAAAGCAAGAAATAAAGAAAAAACGCTAAAAACAAAAATAAAACAACATAAAATATTGACAAACAGACATAAAAATGGTACAAATACAGTATAAAAGAGGAAGGTTCGGACAGAAAGAACACGTAGTTGTTTGGACTTTGGAGGTAAAGATATGATGACAGTTCAAGGCGTAAAGTACATGTCTGATTTTGAGGCCAAAAAGGCTATTCTGGACATCGGCAGACGCATGTACGACAAAGGCTTTGTAGCCTCAAATGATGGAAACATCAGCTGTAAGGTAGGGCCGAACACCATCTGGACGACGCCCACCGGGGTATCAAAGGGATTTATGACCCAGGATATGCTGGTGAAAA
>JAEWRS010000240.1 GCA_023398855.1 Bacillota bacterium | reverse complement strand
CTCATGGAACAGGGGATGTCCCAGGTGGATGCAACCATTGCCAATGCCAAGTATGAGACCATGCTGGGATATTTCACACTCCGCATGAATGTTTTCGGGGGGATTCTGGTAGGGCTTCTTGTAACCGTTTTACATAACCGGTTCTACACCATCACGCTTCCAAGTGCCGTTAACTTTTTTGGCGGAAAACGATTTGTTCCGCTGATTACCATTATCACCATTCCATTTGCAGGAATCGCGTCTTACTTTATCTGGCCGTTCTTCAACACCTTCATCGGACTGATCGGCAGCTGGATTAACTCCATAGGAGTATTCGGTCCCTTTGTATACGGTGCAGCCAACAGGCTTTTGATACCTACCGGCCGTCATCACATTTTAAATCAGGTAGTGCGCTTTACACCGGTAGGCGGAACAACCACCATTGATGGGCAGACCGTCATGGGTGCATTAAACATTTTTAATACTGCTATTGCATCAAATAGCCAGGTACCCAATGAAGTATTCCAGATGGGTGCCCGCTATGTTGGACAGGGGCACTCCCTGGTGGTAATCTTCGGTCTTCCTGCTGCTGCCTTTGCCATGTACCGGTGTGCTGATGAGCAAAACAAAAAAAGAGTCAAAGCACTGCTCTCCGCAAGCGTTACCGCTTCAATCCTAACAGGTGTCACAGAGCCTCTGGAATTTTCATTTATGTTTATCTCTCCGGTACTCTTCCTGTTCCATGTAATTATGACTGGAATCGGATATATGACAGCCGCCTTACTTCATTGCAGTGTCGGTGGTGTGCAGGCAGGGTTAATTGATTTCACGATTTTTGGTATTTTCCGTGGAGCACAGAGCAAATGGTACCTTGTCGTACTGATCGGAATCGGTATGGCAGTGATCTACTACTATGGATTCACCTACCTGATCCGTAAATACAATATTTCCACTCCAGGAAGAAATGAAGTGGCTGATGCTGAAGATGATATGCCAGTACTTGTGAATTCCGGAAGCGGGGTAAAGCAGGCCCAGCAGATCCTGGAATATTTAGGGGGCAGAGAAAACATCAGCGAAATCAATAACTGTTTTACCAGACTTCGTGTCACCATCAAGGATATGTCACAGGTTCAGAAAGAACATTTAAAATCAACCGGAGCTTCAGGTATTGTCTGCCCTTCAGCCAATCAAATACAGGTCATCTATGGTCTGAAGGTCGAAAGCATTGCCAGGGAGGTGAAAGCATTATATCACGCCCAGCATACAGGAAAGGATTAAAAGAAAATGAAACATAAGTTAAAAATCACAATCGTGGGAGGTGGTTCCACATGGACCCCTGGCATATTACATGCATTTATCCGTCATATGGACTCTCTCCCTGTCACAGAACTGGTCCTTTATGATATTGATGCAAAACGTCAGGCCCCTATTGGAGAATATGCACAGCTGCTGTTTCGCCTGCACGCTCCCAAAGTAAAGGTTGTTTATACAACAAGCAAAGACGACGCCTATGACTCAGTGGATTTTGTGATGGTCCAGATCCGCACAGGCGGGTATCACATGCGGGAAAAGGATGAAAAGATCCCCATGGAATTTGGAGTGCTAGGTCAGGAAACCTGTGGCCCCGGTGGATTTGCTTATGGGATCCGTTCCTTAAAAGACATGATAGAAATTGTAAAGGATGTACGTAAACACAGTGAGCATGCATGGATCTTAAATTACACCAATCCAGCAGCAATCGTGGCCTATGGCCTCCAGCGTGAGTTTCCTGATGATAAAAGAATTCTCAATATCTGTGACCAACCGATCAACCTGATTCATTCATTCTCCAAGCTGCTGGATGTTCCCGCCGAGACCCTGGAGCCCACCTATTTCGGGCTCAATCATTTCGGTTGGTTTACCCATCTTTACAATAAGGAGGGCCTTGATCTGCTTCCTCAGCTGAAGGACCGGATAAAAGATAAAGGGTTTCTGCCGGCTGATGCTGCGGAACGAGATCCTTCCTGGCTGGATACTTATGCATTGGTACAGGATATGGTCAATGACTTTGATGAATACGTGCCTTCCACTTACCTCCAGTACTATATCTATCCCGAATACAAGGCTTCCAAGTTAAACCCCAATTATACCAGAGCAAATGAAGTCATGGATGGCCGTGAAAAGCAGGTGTTTTCCCAATGCCGCCGTGCAGTCAGCCAAAACAGCCTGGAGGGAATCCATGTTGTAAAAAATGAAGCCCATGGTGATATGATCCTTTCCATCGCGGAAGCTATTTACTTAAATAAAAATTCATATTATATTGTTATGGTTAAAAATGAAGGGATCATTGAGAACCTTCCTGACGATGCAGTTGTGGAAGTAACCTGTCTGCTGGGCAACCGAGGACCAAAACCATTCCACACCGGACCTGTCTCCGTTTTTTATAAAGCTTTACTGGAAAACCAGTATGCATACGAGCGCCTGACCTGCGAAGCATATTTTGAAGGCAGTTATGCAAAGGCGCTGCAGGCGCTCACACTAAACCGCACTGTTACAGATGCCAAAAAAGCAAGAAAGATTCTGGACCGGCTGATTAAAGAAAACGAAGGTTATTGGCCCAGATTGGCCTGACAGAAAGGACCGTATTTATGTGTAAAATGATTATAAATGCAGATGACTTTGGTTATAGCCAGGCTGTGAATTACGGAATTATGGATGCCCATCTCCATGGTGTACTTACGTCAACAACACTCTTAACCTATACTCCAAGTTTCAGCCACGCCGCAGCCCTGGCAAAAAAATGCCCCCTTTTGGGTGTTGGCCTGCATTTAAATATAGCCCTTGGACTGCCTCTTACCAAAGGAAGCACTCTGACCGGAGAAGACGGTACTTTTATTAAGCCAGGAAACCTGCCGTCCTCTCATATATACAGCCAGGAAGATATCCTGACAGAATTGGAAGCTCAATACCAGAGATTTGTAGAGGTAATGGAGAAAAAGCCAACCCATCTGGATTCCCACTTATTCACTACGGACAGCAATCCGGTTATGGCTGCTGCTGCCAGGACTATTGCTTTAAAATACCGGCTTCCGCTGAGAAATCACGACATATCAGGCTTTCCCCATGTGGATTTTATTCAATTTCGTACGTATCAGGGAGAACCGGGCCTTTCCTATGTATACGATCATATAGAAGACATCTCTTCCAGACCTTATGTGGAACTGATGAGCCATCCCGCTTATGTGGATTCTTATCTGCTTAAGTCCTCCTCGTACAATCTGCAGCGCCTTGGAGAACTGGATTTTCTGGTCAGCAGGAAAACAAAAGATATGCTCGAAAAATATTCGGTGGAATTGATCAATTACAGCCAGTTGTAATGGTGTGGCAGTTAGTCAATCATAAGACAGTATGTATATAGAAGTGTGGCGCAGCGTAGAGTCTGCGCCACTTCTTTTTTTCGGTGGATTCTGTTCCCCTTCTTATGGGATGGGCATTTCCATCTCTTCTCATGCCGGCCCATGGAGATATCTTGTCTTCACAATATTTTTCGAACATATGTTTGATTTTTTCTGTTAGATATGCTATACTGCTATTGATAAGATATGTAAGGAGTTGTTACGATGGAAAAGCAGAAAAAAAATGACGAATGTTTTGTTTTTATTGAAACTGGATTAAACGCTTTAGAAAAAATAGGCTGGTATGGTGAAACCAGATTTGTATGCCCTGTATG
>JAEWRS010000239.1 GCA_023398855.1 Bacillota bacterium | reverse complement strand
TACAAGGGGATCAATGTCATCGGCAAGGTTCGTGACTTAGATGAGATCCTTGCGTTAAATTCTCTTGATGAAATCGCGATTACCTTAAGCATCAGTGAATATGCGAACCTGGAAGAAATCGTTGCATCCTGTGAAAAGTCAGGTGTTCATACCAAATTTATACCGGATTATAATAATATGATTCCAACAAGGCCCTTTATTGAAGACTTACAGGGTCTGCCGGTAGTTAACATCCGCCGGGTGCCTCTCACCGATACTGTGAATGCCCTGGTAAAACGGATGGTGGATATTTTTGGAGCCTCCGTTGCTCTGGTTTTATTTTCCCCGGTCATGTTGGTTACTGCGGTTCTCATTAAGCTGACTGCGCCGGGACCGCTTATTTACAAACAGGAAAGGGTTGGCCTTCACAACCGGTCGTTTCCTATGTATAAATTCCGTTCCATGGTGGTACAGGCGCCTTCGGAAGAAAAAATAAAATGGACCACTCCCCAAGATTCCCGTGTGACACCGGTTGGACGTTTTATCCGAAAGACGAGCATTGATGAAATGCCCCAGTTTTTTAATGTGCTCAGGGGAGACATGAGCCTGGTGGGGCCAAGACCGGAACGGCCTCTGTTTGTTGAAAAGTTTAAAGAAGAGATTCCCCGCTATATGATCAAGCATCAGGTGCGGCCCGGAATTACCGGCTGGGCGCAGGTGAACGGATTCAGGGGGGATACTTCCATCACAAAGAGGATTGAGCACGACTTGTATTACATCGAAAACTGGACCCTGGGATTTGATTTTAAGATCTTATTCCTTACCATATTCAAAGGGTTTATCAATAAAAATGCGTACTGATACTGGATACGACATAGTTAGGATGAGGTTAAGTAAATGAAAAATGAATTTGACGATGAAGTAAGCCGCAAGGATATCAGAAGAGGAAAGCGCGGTTTCGATTCAAAACCAGATCCATCTGACGAAGATTACTACCTGGATGATGATTACGAGGATTATCAGGAAAGGAAATACAGTGAAACAAATCAGACGGAAGTCCGGAATGATTTCGCAAAAAGGGCGGGTGACACGGCCGGAAGGCAAAGCAGGACTGGGGATAGAACCAGAAATACCGACCGTTCTCAGGCTGTGACCGGAAACCCTCAAACGGCTTTTAGAGGTCAGACCTCATCGGCAGCCGGTCCAGGTATGAGTCAGAGAACAGCAGGGAGCCGTACTGGCTATGGGAATAACCAGGAAACAGCAGAAAACCGCCCTTCCTCAGGAAGAAGTCAGGGAGCGGCAGGGAGCCGGGCTACTTCTGGAAGTGCCAGAGAAGCTGCTGTGAGCCGGACCGCGTCCATGAATCGCCAGGGCCAGTCAAAAGGCCAGATTGTCATAGGAAACGGGAATTCAAGGCAGCAGCAGAGAATGCCGGGGCAGGAGAAGAGTGTGGCTGCCAGCAGGTCTGCCGCTCAGGCTGAAAAAAAGAAGAAAATTCGCCGCATCATTGTGTTGGCAGTCTTGGAAATTTTCACTCTGGCAGGCATTTTTGCCTATGCTTACGTTGCCAGACTGATGGGATCCATTCAACGGCCGGATGATTTTAACGAGAATCAGGTGCGTAATGAAATTATGTCTCCGGAACAGAAAAAGCATATGACAGGCTACCGGACCATTGCAATATTTGGTCTTGATGGCCGTGATGGAAGCGTCAACAAAGGAAGTAATTCTGATTTAATTATGATTTGTAATATTAACAGGGATACAGGTGAGATCAGGCTGGTTTCCGTTTACCGTGATACATACATGAGCATTGGAGACGGATATTCCTATAATAAGATAAATGCTGCCTATGCGATTGGGGGAGCGGCCCAGGCACTGGCAGCTTTAAACCGGGATCTGGATCTGGATATTACGGAATTTGTTACGTTTAACTGGAAATCGGTTGCCGATGGCATCAATATGCTGGGCGGTGTGGATATAGATATTACGAAACCGGAATTTCGTTTTATCAACTCCTTTATTACTGAAACTGTAAAAGAAACAGGAATACCGTCGGTTCATTTAAAATCTGCGGGGATGAATCATCTGGACGGAGTACAGGCAGTTGCTTATGCCAGATTGAGAAAGATGGATACAGACTTTCAGAGAACAGAACGGCAGCGCCTTATTATAGAAAAGACCTTTGAAAAGGCCAAAAAAGCTGATCTTGGACTGCTAAACAGGATCTTATTGATGGAAGTAGACCAAATCGGTTCCAACCTTACCTTTAGTGATTTTACGGAGCTGCTTTTGGATATAGGAAAGTATCATATCGGCGAAACAGGTGGTTTTCCATTTACCCGTGGTGAAATGACCGTAGGAAAAAGAGGAGATTGTGTCATTCCTCAGACGTTGGAATCTAATGTCACCGGGCTTCATAAGCTTCTTTTTGATAAGGAGAACTATGTTCCATCGGATATGGTTAAGAAAATCAGCGCCAAGATAGCAGCAGATACCGGCATGTATAAGCAAGGCGCCAAACCTGCAAATACTGCCAAGGACACTGATGATTCCAAGAAGACGACGGAAGCTACAAAGGCTGAAAAGACTTCAGAAGCATTAGAACCATCCTCCCAGGATGGAGCGGCAGGAGCTACCGATGAAAATGGAAAGCCTGCTAAGCCTTCGGACTCTGTGGGAGGCAATACCAGTGAGACAAAGGAAACCAAGCCAGGAGAGGCAAGACCTGAATCAACTACCAGTGCAGTGAAACCAGGAGAAACCAAACCAGGAGAGGCTAAGCCAGGAGAAACCAAACCAGGTGAGGCCAAGCCAGGAGAAACGAAGCCAACTCCCAATCCCGGTACACCAGAGACGACTGCAGACTCTCATGGGCCAGGAGCCAGTCAGACAACAGCAGCTGATAAGACGCCCACACCTGAGACAACTTCGGCAGGGCCTGGTGGTCCGGGAGAGTCAAACACACCTCAGCATGGGAATGATTCTGCCAACCCGGCTTCAGAGGTGCCTGTGGTTTCAGCGCCGCCCACTGGAAATTAACTGAATAAGAGGTAAAGATATACCCCGCAGACAGAACCTTATTGAAAAAATGGCATCTGATGCGGGGATTTTTTTCTTTTCACATATTCCATATACTTTTATCACAAAATGGTCACATTTCATTGATAAACTCAGAATATCAAAAGAGATAAGATTTTTACCTGAAAGGAGATTATGATTATGAATGACGAATATGATAACAAAGATACAGGCCGTACGAATCCTGAAGAGAATAAAGAAGAAGCTGTTACCACGAATTTTATTATGAGGGATCCGGAACCGGAAAAGTCCAGTCCTCAGGAGTCTGAAAGCAGTGTTCCGCCCCAGTCTCACGGTTCAAATGACATGGAACACAATATTCCCCATTACCAGGAATATCAGTATCAAAGGGCTCAGGAACCTCATGTGTACCAGGAAGAGAGGAAGCCAGGTAAGAAAGGCAGCTTTGCGAAGAAAGCAGCAGGCATTGTTGCCGGGGCTCTTGTCTTTGGTGTGGTTGCCGGAAGCACCATGGTGGGAATCAACTGGGCGGCCGGAGCCTACGGAAGTAAAAAATCAGTAGAAATCAGTCAGGCAGAAACACTTCCAGTTCCCGTTGACCCGGAAGGAGTCCAGGCGGCTAACACCTCTGCCGTTACTCCTGCCAATGACGTATCTTCTATTGTTGATAAATCCATGCCATCGGTAGTTGCCATTACCAGCAAGGTGTTATATGAAAGCCAGACATGGTTTGGCCCCATGCAGAGAGAAGGGGTGGGCAGCGGCTCTGGTATTATTGTAGGAAAAAATGATAATGAACTGTTAATTGTGACGAATAACCATGTGGTACAGGGTGCAGAGGAATTAAAGGTTACCTTTATTGATCAGGCTGCCGTAGATGCTTCCATTAAAGGCACAGATGCAGACAGCGACTTAGCTGTAATCGCTGTTCCTTTAAATGAGATTTCTTCTGACACATTATCAAAGATCGCCATTGCTACCCTTGGAAATTCCGATAGCCTGAAGGTGGGCCAGGGAGTTGTTGCCATAGGAAATGCTCTAGGCTATGGACAGTCTGTTACCGTTGGATATGTGAGCGCACTTGACCGCTCTGTACAGACTGAGGATGGCACCAGCCGGGATCTCCTCCAGACCGATGCAGCGATTAACCCCGGCAACAGCGGCGGCGCTCTGTTAAATATGCGCGGCGAGGTCATTGGCATCAATTCAGCAAAATATTCTTCCACAGAAGTAGAAGGTATGGGTTATGCCATTCCTATTTCCAAAGCACAGGACATCATTGACAATCTGATGACAAGAAAGACCAGGACCCAGGTGGCCGATGAAAATCAGGGCTATTTAGGAATCCAGTGCAAGAATATTGATGGAACCACCAGCCAGCAGCTTGGCATGCCACAGGGTGTGTTTATTTATAAGATTGTTGAAGGCGGGGCTGCCTCCAAGTCAGATTTAAGGGAAAAGGATATTATTACCAAGTTTGACGGACAGGGAATTAAGACTTATGATGATCTGACCAATATGCTTAAATATTACGAAGGAGGAACCACAGTAACTCTTACTGTACAGTCTCTGGATAATGGAAAGTATGTAGAAAGAAATATAGATATTACCCTTGGCAAGAGGCCGTCTGAGGTTTCACAGCAGGGTTAAAAAAGAATCACTTCAGATCCCAATGGAACTGAAGTGATTTTTTGCTTAAAAATATGATTACCGGCAGGAAGACTGACGCTTGATCAGAGATACCGGCAGCACAATTTTACTGGGTACTGTTTCCCTGTCATTGGTTCTGATCAGTGAGTCTACAGCCATCTCAGCCATCTCCTTTGTGGGCTGGTGTATGGTTGATATCTGGGGAGTAGTCAGTGTGGACAGGGCAACATCATCAAATCCTACTAATTTTATATCATGGGGAATCTTCTTTCCTATTTCCGTACAAACCTGGATTACCTGAGCGGCAATTAAATCACTGCTGGCAAAGATTCCATCGGTTTCCGGATACTTGTCAAGCGTCTGCCGGATAGAGTCATGGTAATCCATGGAATAATAAGTATTATCCTTTGTCCATATACTTTCAAAGGAGACCGGATGTCTTTGGCAGACATCCTTAAATGCCTGTGCCCGGCTGTCACCGGGCATTTCCTGGTCAATAATTCCACTGAAATGGATCAGGTTTTTACAGCCGCATGCAATCAGATGTTCCGCGGCCAGGCGGCCGCCCACATAATTATCGCATAAAATCGTGGTTGCGCACAATGGGCTGTTGCATTCGATGGCAACAAAGGGAAGCCCCTGCTGGGTGTATTGGTCAGAAGTAAGAATCATTCCACAGAATATAATTCCGATCACCCGGTTGCTTTTGCATAAATCAATGTACTCTGCTTCCCGGGAGTGATCTTCTTTGGAATTACATAGAAGAATCTTAAATCCCCTTTTAGAAGCAGCATTTTCCAACTGGCTGATCAACTGTGCAAAATAGGGATGGGTAATATGGGGGGTAATAATTCCTATGGTGTTGGTAACCTGCTTGGAAAGCGACCGGGCCAGTTCATTTGGCTGGTAATGAAGCTCCCTCATGGCTTGCTTTACTTTTTGTTTTGTCTCTTCACTGAGATAGCCTCTGTTATTGATTACACGGGATACCGTTGTTACAGTAACTCCAGCCATTTCAGCCACATCTTTTAATGTTGACATAATTTCCTCCTGAATACTTATGCCTGTGTCATGTTAGACACTTAACTTAAATCAATTATATCATGAATAAATAAGATGTGCAAACTAAGATGAAAAATAGTGAAAAATACAATGATAAATAAAAAAAGTACAAAAATACTAACAATAGTCTGAATATAATCTGGTTAAAACGCATTAAAAATGAGAAAAAATTGATAATAAATTATACAAAAAATATATCAACCGCTTGACATATACGGCGAAGGGATATATAATGAGCCTATCAAATAAGGAGGAGGAAGCATGACAGGCACAAAACTGTCATGTAAAGGAAACTATGAAACATTTATGGAAAAAAGTATTGGTTACAGCGGCGGTTCTAGCATTTACAGTGTCCGCAGCAGGCTGCGGAAAGAAGGTGACAGATACTCCGTCAACTGCTGCCGGAACGACAGCCCAGAGCCAGGAAGAAACACAGACCAAGGCTGAAAGCACCGAAGGAGCAGGAAGTATTAAAGTTTGGGTGAGTTCTGGTGCTGAGGATGATATCTATCGCGAGATGTTTAAAAAGATGGAGACGGAACTGAATCTGGAAATTAATGATGAGTACTACCCAAAAGATGAGCTGGACAGCAAAATGCAGGTTGCTCCTGTAGTTGGAGATGCTCCTGATATGATTGTAGCAGATTATCTGCAGATCCCATCATATTATGAGGCAGGGATGATCGATAACCTGGATGACCGTATTACATCTGATATAAAAGACGACTTGCTTCAGTCAATTGTAGATGAATCTACGTATGACGGACATGTCATCACAACTGCCCAGTTTGATGCAGGTATGGCTCTTTGGGCTAATAAATCCATGCTGGAAGCTGCAGGTGTGCGCATTCCGGTAAGCTATAAGGAGGCTTGGGATAAGGCTGAATTTGAAGATGTCCTGGCTAAATTAAAAGCCAGCGGCGTGGAATATCCCCTTTATATCCGCCAGAATAAACCGTCATCTTTGTACTTTACTTTTATGCCGGTACTTGCAAGCTTTGGGGGAGATTATGTAAATCGTGATACAATGCTGACAAAAGGAGCTTTGGACAGCGACGAGACCATTGCTGCTTATTCCTACATATCCTGGCTGGTAAATCAGGGATATGTCAATGGTGCCTGCGACTATGAAGACGCCTTTTACGGCAGAAAAGAAAGTGCCCTTGCACTGCTGGGACACTGGAAGTATAAAGATCACGTGACCAATCTTGGCGATGATGCCATTTTAGTGCCTGTTCCTGATTTTGGAAAGGGAGTATATACCTGCTCTGGTTCCGTGGTATGGGCTATGACAACGGCTGCAAAGGAAAATGGAACAGCTGACGCAGTGTGGTCTGTTATGGAAGCATCCCTTAAGCCAGATTATATTAATCAGATGACAGATTTTAACGGAGCAATTCCTTCCAGAAAATCTGTTCTGGACAGTAAGGAAGAATTAAAGAAGGGTGGACGTATGTACTTATACCGGGAACAGCTGGAGGCAGGAATCTCTGTGCTGAGACCATTAACACCGGCTCATATGACCATCTACAGCGCAATGGAATCTGCGACCTCCGATATTATTGGCGGTGCTGATGCAGCAGAGACACTGAGAGAAGCGTCAAAATCCATTGATGAGATTATTATTGAAAACGAGTGGAATCTAAAATAGGACTCTGAAAGCTTTGCCTCAGGCAAAAAAACAGGGACACATAATCCCCTCCGCCGGCTGTTATCTTGCAGGCGGAGGGTGGTTTTCTGAATGGGAAAGAAAGAGACCGCCATTTGCTAGATTCATCAAACAGGAGGAAAAATAGATGAAAGCACAGTTAAAAACCGGATCCAGAGGGGGACTTCGTGGCGGACAGACACGGACAGCCTGGCTGTTTTGCGCTCCTGCCCTGGTTCCCATTACACTGTTTATCATATTGCCTTTCTGCATGTCCATCATTTATTCGTTTACAAATAGAATGCTGGTGCAGAAAGCCGGAAAGGCGGTTGAATTTGTCGGATTGAAGAACTTTATCAAACTGGCTGCCAATGGAACGGCCCGTCAGGCCTTTTTCAACACAGCTGTATACGCTTTGTTGGTAGTGCCTGTGATTGTTGTTCTGGGAATCATGCTGGCGGTGTTAGTGAATAACTCCTTAAAAGGGGTAAAATTATTCCGTACCATTTATTTCAGTCCTCAGATTATTACCATGACTGTTGTGGCAATTGTAT
>JAEWRS010000097.1 GCA_023398855.1 Bacillota bacterium | reverse complement strand
GATCGCCTCCGATATGGATGGCACCCTATTAGACCCACAGACCAATATTTCAAGAGCCAATGAAAATGCAATCCGCAGGCTTAAAAGTGCCGGCGTAGAATTCATTATCTGCAGCGGGCGGGATTACGAAGATGCCCGATCCATAATGGATGCCTGTGACATCACATGCAGTTACATCTGTTTAAGCGGAGCTGCTGTATATAGTCAGGATGGCGAGACTTTAAATGAGATTCCCCTCACCAGTCAGAATCTGGTTGATATTGAACGAATTCTTACAGAACAGGAAGTGTATATGGATATACTCACCTCTCATGGACGATATACCACTGCATCAAAAGATCTGAGGCGGAAAGAATTGTACTCCTTTCTAAGCGGCAGAATGGAATCCCCTGCTACGATTACCAAAGAGCTTGAGGAGTCCGTGCAAAAGCGGATGGAATCCACAACATTTATTACCTCACTTAAGGACCTTTCGGACGATATCACAATATTTAAAATATGCAGCAATGGTCTTTCTGTCCAGAAGGTAGCCGCATTAAAGGAAATATTTGCAGGTTATCCGGATCTTGCTGCGGCATCTTCTTTTCCCACCAATATTGAGCTGACCAATCAGGCTGCGCAGAAGGGATCTGCCTTAAAGGCCTACGCCGAAAGCAAGGGCATTTCCCTTGAAGATGTTATGGTCCTTGGTGACAGTGATAATGACTTATCCATGTTTACACCGGAATTTGGCTGGACTGTTGCCATGGAAAATGCCATGTCATGTATCTGGAGAGCAGCAAAATACCATACCAAGTCTAATCGTGAGGACGGGGTGGCCTGGGCCATACGCAGGCTTGTATTTCAGGAAGATTTAGATTTGAAGGAAATAAACATATAGAATATGAAAAGACAGCTACCGAATTACCGGAAGCTGTCTTTATTTTATATTCTTATGTTATCCTGAAAGAGAAAAAGATCAGTCTACTTCTGTGAATCCAAATATTTTCCATGGCCCGATATAATTAAGCAAAACCAATTCATAATCCGGAATATGACCGATCACATTCTTTCGCCCATCATTTGGCATATCCTTTAAAATAACCTGCAGTTCCCCTTTATAGCGGGAATAACCGTCGTTTAAAATCACAATATCCCCACGCTTTAGATCACGGGTATTGGCAGGAGGAACGGATTGGTCTGCAAAGGATACTCTTGGCCATGTTGACCGTATCATATACTCACTGATATCACCTCTGATCACATGCTGCTGGTCAAAGTAGAGAATCTCCCGTTCCGTTTCCGTCAGCGCCTTTTCCAGACAAAGGCCAAACATCAGCTTTCCAGGTGTCACTGAGGCGCAGGCTTTTAATTCTTCCTCTGATGCATAGGCATTGGCAATGATTATATCATCCACCATGCGGGTCGCTAACAAATGCCTCACCTGTGCATCAATGGGTAAACCTCTGTGCATCTCAAGAGTGCAGAGGCCCTCATTCACTGGCCATGGACCATAAGTACCTTCATTGTTGCTGGATACAAAGGCCGCCACCTTGAGACCGTATTTTTTCATTTCCCTGTTGCAGAAGTCAAAATGCTCCAGGCTGATTCCCGTATATCTCTGAGGATAAAAGTTATGGCAGGTAATAATCCGCTCCGGTACTGGGTGATGGTTCATGATGTTGGCCACGTAGCTTGGATCGGTGCTGGCATTCAGTTCGATCTTCAGCCCTTCCGGGTTATAGCTCATTGCAGCTTCCTTCATACCGTCAAAGCCAATATCCAGCCGGATCCCATCCGCATGCATTTCCTTAAAGGGAGCCAGATTATCATAGGAAGCTCCCAGTTTATCAAACACCGGAGGCGCCACATCAAGGATCACCTCCATCCCGGAATCATGGGCCGTATCAACCATATCCCGAAACTCATTGATGATTTCATCTTTGTCTTTATTTCCAACACTCAATAGGCAGGTAAAAATCCGCTGAAATCCATATCGGCCTGCCAGCCTGATATATTGCTTATCCCGTTCCGGAGTAGAATGCTCCGGATACAGGGAAATCCCAAGTCTTCCCATTATAAATTCTGCATGGTTATATTTTTAACATATAACCATGCCTTCCTTTCTTATATATTTATGACAATAGTCTATCCAAAACCAGTAAATTTCAGATCACATTTCTTCCTTTTATCTGATTAAACCTTTCAAAATCTTATCTTTGAGGATAATCACAGGAGAAATACCACAGGTTCAATACATAGGAAGAGGTATTTATATATTTGGTGACTTAAGGTAACTTTATATTTTTTATTTCAGGCAATGGCCCAAAAAGCGCTGCAGCCTGGCATCCTGGGGAAAGTCCAGGATTTCCTCAGGTGTTCCATCGGCAATGATTGTGCCCTCGTCCATAAATAAAATCCTGGTGGCCACCTGGCGGGCAAACCGGACCTCATGGGTGACAAGAAGCATGGTAACCCCTTCTTCCGCAACCGCACGGATGGTATTTAAAACCTCTCCCACCAGTTCCGGGTCCAGAGCAGACGTTGGCTCATCAAACAAAAGCACATCCGGATTCATTGCCAAAGCCCTGGCAATTCCTATTCTTTGCTGCTGTCCTCCGGAAAGCTTTGACGGAAAATAGTCTTCCCGGTCTTCCATGCCAACCTTTTTCAAAAGATTCAAGGCAATCTCCTGGGCTTTACTCTTATCCATCTTAGCCACTGTAATCAGGGCTTCCATAATATTTTGTTTTGCCGTTTTATTCCTAAACAAATTATAATTCTGAAATACCATGGAGGAGTGGCTCCTAAGCTCTGCTATTTCCCTTTTGGTATGACGGCGAGCATCTACCTTGGCTGAACCAATTCTTATGATCCCTTCCGTAGGCTCTGTCAGATAATTCATACATCTTAACAGAGTAGATTTCCCTGTTCCGGAGGGACCCAGGATCGCTACCACTTCACCCTTTCCAATGGTTAAATGAATATCCTTTAATATGGCGGTCTTTCCGTCAAAGGACTTGGTTAAATGGGTTATTTCAATCACGAAAATCCCCTCCTTGGGCCGTTATTCCTTGATCAGCTTTGTCATATCGGAATACATCCATTTGGTAATAATTTTAGAGGTAGTTCCATCCTCCATCATCTGGTCCAGAACTTTGTTGACTTCATCACAGAGAGCCTGACCTTTGTCGTTTTTCTGGAAAAAGTAAGCAACGTTATTAGACATCAGACGCTCATCCAGGATATGAAATTTCATATTCTGAAGTTTTCCATATTTATAAACAAGGCTGTCTGTCGTAGCCATGGCATCCACTCTCTTTAAATAAAGGTCCTGATATCCGTTATCGCTTGTCTCATATACGGTCACCTTCCAATCATAGGTATCCGCCATAGCTTCCACAGAAACCTGAGAAGCCTGTCCCTGAGCCACACCGATTGTCATCCCCTTTAACTGATCAAAGGAATTTATATCTGCCTTATCTTCATTCACAATGATACACTGGGCATCTCCATAATAAGGATGGGATGTTGCGTATTTCTCCATACGGGCCGGCGTTGTTGCAAAACAGTTTGCTGCCACATCCACTCTTCCGGTATCCAATTCACCGAAAAGGGCGGAAAACTCTACCTGCTTTGGTTCTACCTCCCAGCCTGTGCGC
>JAEWRS010000084.1 GCA_023398855.1 Bacillota bacterium | reverse complement strand
GAATATTTGAAATCATTGTGTTAGAATAAAAACCATAACAGCAGAAGCAATAGTTTTTCCGCGTGTAATAAGCCTGCGGCCGGGCAGCGAGTCGCTGCCGGGATTTTCATGGTATAGAAATAGGCCGTAATCTGCTGCGAAGTACTTCCGCACATGGTATGTGCTTTCGCCTGCGGCTTGTACATCTTCGCATCTTACGGCATCGTATTGGTATTGCTTTTTGTTGTTTTTTCAGAAAATAAGTATGAGATTAAAATATTACTGGTATGGAGGACCCGATGCATCAGACAGATTTGTGGAAATACTGCACACCGGATTATTGCAGAGACATGCTGCTATCTTTCCGGCTTCTGGGGAATACCAGATGGCCGGACCAGAAGGTAATGGCATGTCTTTATACGTTCAGCAACCATGCGGAGCGCCATTATCGTATTGTCCGGATACCCAAAAAGGACGGAAGCTCCAGAAAGCTTCTGGTTCCGGATTTCATGCTCATGAAAATACAGAGGAATATCCTGCACGACATTCTGGACGGGTATTCTGTATCAGGCTGCGCCACGGCCTATCACAAGGGAGCAGGAGTGATGTCTAATGCCGCAGTTCACAGGGGAAAGAATGTGGTGGTAAAACTGGATATAAAAGATTTTTTCGGAAGTATTTCTTTTCCAATGGTGTTAAGCAGTGCTTTTTCCGTCCAGTATTTCCCTCCCGCAGTGGGTACTATGCTGACTGCTTTATGCTGCTGCAACGATTTTCTGCCTCAGGGGGCGCCAACTTCACCAGCGGTTTCCAATCTGGTCATGAAGCATTTTGATGAATCCATTCACAAATGGTGTGAAAGCAAGGGGATCGCCTATACCAGGTACTGCGATGATATGACGTTTTCCGGTGATTTTAATCCGGGACTGGTTATCAGGAAGGTTTCCTGCTTTTTAAATGCCATGGGGTTTGAGCTGAATGAAACCAAAACCAGGATTTTGTACCGTAACGGGAGGCAGTCAGTTACGGGGATCGTTGTCAATGAAAAGCTTCAGGTTTCCCGGGATTACAGAAGGAAGCTGCGGCAGGAAATCTTTTACTGCCTGAAATTCGGGGTAAAATCCCATTTAGAGAAGTTGGGAAATGACGCGGGGATCAGTGAGGACCAATATGTTCTTTCTCTTTTGGGAAGAATAGGATATATTCTTCTGGTGAATCCTGAGGACCATTGGTTTCAGGAAGCAGAGAAAAAGGTTCTGGCGTTGCAGGGAAGGAAGGCGGAATAATGGATGCAAATAAAAATATAACGATATTGATTGCAGACGATGAAGCGTCCATCCGCAACGGACTTTCCACGGTTGTTCCCTGGGAGCAGTTTGGAATTACCATCGTGGGTACTGCAGAGGATGGCAGGGAGGCTTATGACATGATAAAGGCCTGCAATCCGGACATTGTTATTACAGATATCCGCATGCCTGGCATGGATGGACTGCAGCTTATGGAACGGGTAAAACACGAAAAGCTGCAGACTAATTTCATTATTTTAAGCGGCTATGGAGATTTTAAATATGCACAGAAGGCCATACAGCTTGGTGCTAAGAATTATTTTCTAAAGCCCATAAAGATTGATGAACTGGTGACGGAAATCAGGCGGCAAAAAGAAGAAATTCTTCAATCTAACCATATTCATTCTTATTCTACCTATTTAAATGTTAAATCAGAGCCAAAGGAGAAGTTTTTAAAAAGGCTGCTTAAGAACGAATTTTATTCTTACGAAGAAATCCGGGATGAAATCCAGCGGCTGAAACTGAAGTTACATGACAGCCCCTACCGGGTCATGGTTTTTTCCATTGAAGGAAAAGAAGACAGGGATCAGGAGGATGAATTCCAGCAGATCAACTATCTGATGGATATTGTGGGCAAAGAGCTTCATAAAACCAGATACGAATTTCTCGTGTCAGGCTCCAATGAGCTTTTGACAATGATCCATACCTTGCAGCCAGAAGGGATACCGGTGAATTACCGCTTTCTTGCGGCACGGTGCTTAAAAAGGGTAAAACGGGATTCCACCATGGATTTAACTGTGGGAATCGGTAAGGAAGGAACAGCGCTTACCGATTGCTCCAATTCCTACAAAACTGCTCTCATGTGCTTGTCCTATGGCTTTTATGAGACAGATCAAAAGATCTTTGATGAAACCATCCTGTGTACCACTCCGCCTCCTGCGGCAGCCAATCAGATGGACTATAATCATCTCATATACGCGATCACTGCCAACCAGACGGAGAAAATACGGGAGCTCTGCCGGGAATATTTTTCCCGGCTTTTATATGTTCCAATGCCGTCGCCAAATTATATCCGGGGAATGTGTATTTACCTGATCACAGACATTCAGAAAGCACTGGGAAACGGAAAGGAATTTTCTCAGGCTGAGGCCATTCTTCCCATCAATACCATAAGGACCTTTGAAGAATTAAAAGCCTATATGGAGGATTTTCTCGTGGACTGTGCAGGAAAGCAGGGATCAGGAGGCAATGGTACGAAGAACCGGATTATTCAGGCAGCGGAGTATTATATTAAATCCCACATGGGGGAAAAGATTCTGGCCAAAGACGTGGCAAGGCACGTAAACTTAAGTGATGTCTATTTTACCAGCTACTTTAAACTAAAGACAGGAGTTAATTTCAGGGATTATGTGATCCGGGTTAAAATGGACCATGCCAAGGGCCTTTTGGAGCGGTTGCCGGACATGCCGGTGGCAGAAGTGGCCGCTGCAATCGGTTATGATGATTACCGTTCCTTTTACAGGGTATTCAAACAGAACAC
>JAEWRS010000066.1 GCA_023398855.1 Bacillota bacterium | reverse complement strand
AACTTACCAAATACCTTATAGTAAACACCGTCCGGATTTGCCTTTAAGTCATTGTGCTCAAATTTGCTGTCCAGACTGAATTTGCTGTAACCCATAACCTTTGTGTTAGCTTCAATAGTCAGAGGATTGCCAAGCTTGTTGGCTTCCAGAATCTTTAAGCCCTCAGTAGAACAGGGAATTCCTCTCTCAGTGGAACAGATCTTAACGCCTTCCTCATCATTTAACAGGAAATTGATCAGCATAGCTGCTTCCTTTGGATGCTTGGAATTTCCGGCAACTGCAAATGCCATGGAAATCTTTGTGAAGCCTCCATTATAATCGCCCATCTTAACGAAATCTCCAACCACGAATTCCTGGCCAGGCTTATTTACACTGCCTTTCAGTGCACTTTGGAATTTGGAAGCAGAGGAATCCCACTCAAAGATGCCTGCATACTTGCCATCGATCCATTTTGCGTTTTTGTCAATAGAATCAGCCATATCGCCCCGGAGAGTTGCCATGTTGGGAATGACATGCTTAGTTTCCAGTTTAGTTATAAAATCCATTCCGTCTTTCACTTCTTCTTCCGTATAGTTAACCTCGCCGCCTTCAACCCAGTTCCTGCCGTACTTGGATTCCAGATAATAAACCATTAAGATCATACGGTCATATTCCCCAAGGGCTAAGGGATACATATCAGGATCCTTAGCTTTAAATGCTTCTCCTGCGGCATACAGGGAATCTAAGTCAGTAGGAATGTCACAGCCTACTTCTTCAAAGGCTGTCTTGTTCCAGTAGAACACACGTCCTGTTAAGGAAATTGGCACTGCCATTAACTTATCGTCAGCCTTGCATAGATCAAGGCTTTCCTGTGTAAACTGCTTTAAATCAAGAACATCTGAGTAATCTTCCAGGTTTGCAAAGGCTTTTCCACCCTGGCTGTAGGATTCGATCCAGTTCCAGTTGATCTGCATAACATCTGCGGCATTGCCACCTATAATATTTAATGACTGCTTCTCTTCCCAGCCGGTCCATGCACCATATTCAGGAGTTACCGTGATATTGGGATATTTTGCTTCAAATGCCTTAATTGCCTCTTCTGTCGCAGCATGTCTGCTATCGCCGCCCCACCAGGAAAATCTGAGCTCTACCGGCTCATTTGAAGCAGTTGCGGCCGCCGTTGTATCAGCTGCCGCTGCTGAAGTCGTCTCTGCTGATGCTGAAGTTACCTCGCTGCTGCTCTTGCTTCCACCGCAGGCGCTTAATGACACTGCCATAACAGTTGCTAACCCCATCGCAGCCCACTGTTTGATTTTTCTCATGATTCTCTCTCCTTTTTCTTTTCCCTCATAAATGAGTTCTTATAAGCAATGTGTAAGTATTTTCACTTTTGTGACAGTTTATTACCTCTTTGCGTAAGCGCTTACACAATACTTTTTCCTTATTATAACATCCATCCTTTGATAATTCATTTCATTTTTGGCACAAAACATTGCAAATATTGACATCCTATGTTATAGTTTTAATAAATATAGTTAAGGAAATTACCATTTATGAAAGTGCTTACTTCTTTTCCCGACGGAATTGATCACTGCATGGCCACACGATCTTTCTCCATTGTACATCTTCATAAAGATCCCGGAGTTTTAGGCATGCACAGCCACCGCTGCCACGAACTTTATTTTTCTGCCAGTGGAGGCTGCACGTTTCTTATTGATGATAAAAATTACCGCATGGAGCCAGGAAGCCTGTTTATGATCAATCAATATGAAAAACACCAGGTTCTGCAGATCGATGCCTCCGATCCTCACGAAAAGTTTGTCATATACATCGATCCTTCTTACTTGGAAAGCATCTCAACACCCCAGACGGATCTTACCTACTGCTTTACCCACAGGCCAAAAAGATTTTCACATCTCCTCCCCTTAAACCAGGGACACCAGCGGCGTTTTAAGTATTATTTCAATAAATTGGCTGTTGAAGGCGGGTTTGGACAAGATGTGGAAGAGCAGGCTGCTTTTGCTGAGTTCATGGTTTTCCTGACAAAACTGGCCATAGAGACATTCCCCGGCGGGGAATGGAAAGTGCAAAAGCATTATTACAGCAGTAAGGTAACCGATATCATCACCTATATTCATCACAACATTGATTCTCAGTTAAGTGTCGGAGAAATTGCAGCTCATTTTTATTTAAGTACCTCTTACCTTTGCAGGCTTTTTAAGAAAAGTACCGGCACCACCATTAATTCCTATATCATTTCCTGCCGCATTGAACTGGCACAAAAGCTGTTGTCAGGCGGTTACAGCGTCAACGAAGCTTTCAGCATGAGCGGATTTAACGATTACAGTAACTTTTTCAAAGCCTTTACAAAAAAAGTGGGGATTTCACCAAAGAAATATGCCCAGAACAGCTTAAGCTAATATAATTTGGGGATTGCAGTCCGGATAACCGGCACTGCAATCCCCATGTGTTTATCTGTTTTCTTATTAATGATATACCCACCCGGTTCTTCTCATTTCCGTATAGGCCAGAAGGAAAGGGCCTACTCCCTTTGCATCATCCTTTACAACAGGCTCGGACATGTAATACTCATATGTCCCGCTTCTCCTGTCTTTACCTCCAAGCCCTGCCACCAGACAGATCCCTCCCAGGCTCATATTCCCTTCTTCCAGATGAAGATAGGTCCGACAGATTCCTTGGAAGGCCTTTTTCCCATGTACTGCGTAAGATTCCGGGAGATAGCCTAAACGGACTCCCTTTAATATAGCATAGGAAAAAATGGCGCTTCCGCTGGTCTCCAGGTAATTCCGGTCCATGCCTCCTAAGTTAACCACCTGATACCACATACCGCTTTCATCCTGATATTTCAGCATGGAGTCAATCAGGTCCACAAACGCTTCTTCCATAAGCTTCATGCTTTGTCCGTCTGACTTATCTGCTTTGTCCATGGTATCCAAAAGAGCCATGGCATACCAGCCTAAGGCTCTCAGCCAGAAATTCTGGGACAGTCCCGTCACCTTATCACACCAGAACATCTCTCTGGAAGAATCGTAAGCATGGTAATAAAGTCCGGTTTCCGTATCTCTCATGATCTGTACCACATTAGCAAACTGGCGGTAAATATCTCCGCAATTCTTCTTATTATGAAACCGTGTCTCATACTCCATATAAAATGGCTGGCACATGTACAGGCCGTCCAGCCAGACCTGGTGAGGATAAATATTTTTGTGCCAGAAGTTTCCTTCCTGGGTGCGGGGCATTTTGCCAATCTGGCTGTAAACCAGATCAATGGCCTTTCTGTATTTTTCTTTTCCAATCAGATCATAGAGTTCAAACAGAGTCTTCCCGGCGTTGACATTATCGATATTCCGTTCCTCTACATCATACCCGTCTATGGTTCCATCCTCTCTCACCCGGTAATCGATAAATGTGTCAGCAAATTCCAGATATTTTAAATCTCCGGTAATGGCGTACATTTCTATAATGGATTTGATCATACAGCCGTCTATGTAATTCCAGCCTGCCTTCTCTCCCTGGAGCAGTTTCTCGATATTCCAGACCGGACGGTCTGGCGTGCTCTTTTCCATCAATTCATTGATATACCGTTCAATTACATCCATACTCTTTTTCTCCTTGCTTTTTGTCCCTTGTCAACCGGATCGTTACCAGGCTTTTCCAGCCATCTTCGGTCAGTCTTATATCAGCATAACCGGAAAAATCCCGGTTGTCAAATCCCCTTAAAGAAATATTCTTATTGTTCTCATACGAAAAAAGGCGGGAAACAGCCGGGATTTCATTAAAAAGTCCCGTTTGTTCCCGCCGATTTCATTTATTAATATCCCAGTATCTCTTCCACAAAGATGAGTTCACACTTCATGCCCATAGGCGCCCTGTGGATGTTGACGATCCGGCTGTGAGGCTATCTGCTGTGTCCTTATCTCACAAGCATTTTACAGATCTGGTACTGATCCTCAGGGATATCCTTTGTCATGCTAAGGGCTTCCTGAATATCCAGATCCACAAATTCTCCATGCTTATACCCTATCACACGGTTGCTTTTTCCCTCACAGAGAAGTTCCACTGCCCTTGCGCCCATAATGGATGCATAGACCCGGTCCTTACAGGTAGGTGCACCGCCTCTTTGCATATGACCCAGAATGGTTGCTCTGGTTTCAATGCCTGTCGCTGCTTCAATCCTCTTTGCCATGGAGGAGGAATGACCAATCCCCTCTGCATTGATGATAATATGGTGTTTTTTCCCCCGCTTCCTGTTCTCAATGATGCGGTTAATAAGAGCCTGTTCATCTCCGTCATATCGTTCTGGTATAAGAATATCTTCTGCACCGTTGGCAAAGCCGCACCAAAGGGCAATATAGCCTGCATTACGTCCCATTACTTCAATAATACTGCAGCGTTCATGGGATGTGGAGGTATCCCGTACCTTATCTATGGCCTCCATAGCGGTATTAACAGCCGTGTCAAAGCCAATGGTGTAATCGGTACAGGCAATATCTAAATCAATAGTTCCGGGAAGTCCGATGGTATTGATTCCAAGTGCAGATAATTTTCCTGCGCCCCGGAAGGATCCGTCACCTCCGATGACTACTATACCATCAATATTATGCTTTCTGCAGATCTCAGCACCTTTTTTCTGCCCTTCAGCAGTGGTGAACTCCTGGCATCTGGCTGTATATAAAACGGTTCCGCCACGGTGAATGATATCGGATACGCTGGTGCTGTTCATATCAACGATTTCTTCCTGCAGAAGGCCTGCGTATCCTCTCATGATCCCCTTTACTTCCAATCCCTTATGGATTGCAGTCCTGACAATAGCACGGATCGCAGCATTCATACCTGGTGCATCGCCGCCGCTAGTTAATACGCCGATGGTTTTCACTTGTTTTGCCATAGTAGCTTCCTCCTGATTCACGGATATCTGTTTTTGTAAGTTTCACATTGCATACATGTTGTATTTTAATTCATTTTACCAATCTTTTCAAGTTTTTTTTCCACGATCCTGACATTTTTTTCACCAAGTTTTTTTACTAATTCGTCCTTAAGTCTTCCTGATGCATTCACATTCCGATTTGCCGGTAAGACCTTTCTGGCCCGCTCTTTTTCCAGATAAATAATGACGGAATCATCACCTTCTGATTCCTTTAAATCGTCTAAAATTTCTCTCTCCACAGCCATATAGGATTCCTTATCAGGAAATTTCAGCCAAAGCTCTTTAGGCAGGGCGGTAAATGGGGTGACCCGCTCACAGATCAGCTTTCCCACCGGGTCTTCGCCGACCGAAACTCTTCCCTGTATAAATATCTTGGAATCCTCCACAAAAAGCTCTCTCTTACTCTCGTAATCCTTAGGAAACACGATTACCTCTACAGCCCCTGCCAGATCTTCTAAGGTGATAAATGCCATCATTTTATTGTTTCTGGTAGTTTTTACAGTTTTTCCGGTAATCATGCCTCCGACGGTAACATAAGCCCCATCAGCCACACCGGCTTTTCCGATCTCCTCGTCCACAACAAAATCTGTCGTTATGGCGGTAATATTATTCCTCCATGTGGATTCAAAGGCTTCCATAGGATGCCCGCTTAAATAAATGCCAAGAGTCTCTTTTTCGAATGCAAGAAGATCTTCTTTTAAAAATTCCCCCACATCAGGAAAGGTTACCTGAAAATGGGTCTTTTCTTCTTCTCCTGCAATATCAAATAAGGTCATCTGGCCTTCCATGGTATTCTTCCGTTCCTTGTTCCTCTGCTCCAAAAGCTCTGGTGCGGTGAGGAGCTTCTGCTTTCTGGTACCGGGAAGGGTATCCAATGCACCGGATTTTATGAAATTTTCCAGAGTCCTTTTGTTCACCTCTTTATTACTCATACGGTCAATGAAGTCTTCCAAATCGTGATACAGACCATTTTGCTCCCGCTCTGCCACGATCAGCTCCACAACGGATTTTCCCACGCTCCGAATGGCAGAAAGGCCATAACGGATGAAACGTCCGGAAACTGAAAATCCGCTTTCTCCTTCATTAATATCCGGCGGAAGAATGGAAATTCCCATTTGCCTGCAGCTTAAAATGTATTCCGACACCTTGGATACATTGTCCATGACAGAGGTGAGAAGAGCCGCCATAAATTCCTGGGGATAGTAATATTTTAAAAAAGCAGTTTGATAAGACACCACCGCATAGGCTGCCGCATGGGACTTATTAAAGGCATATTTAGCGAAATCAATCATCTCATCATAGATGTGATTTGCCGTTTTTTCATCAATCCCATTGGAAATGCACCCTGCCACATCCTCCTGCACATTTCCATAAACAAAGTTCTGCCTTTCCTTTTCCATGACAGAGGTTTTCTTTTTTGACATTGCTCTTCGAACCAGGTCGCTGCGGCCCATGGTATAACCGGCCAGATCTCTGACAATCTGCATTACCTGCTCCTGGTACACGATACAGCCATAGGTAGGGTTCAGGATGGGTTCCAGCTGGACGCATTCATACGTAATGGAATTCCGGTCATTCTTTCCTTTTAAATACTTTGGGATAAAGTCCATTGGGCCAGGCCGGTAAAGGGAAATCCCAGCTATAATATCTTCCAGGCTTTCCGGTTTTAACTCCTTCATAAAGCTCTTCATTCCAGAGCTTTCCAGCTGAAACACCCCATCATCCCTTCCGGTACCAATGGAATTTAAAACTGCCTTATCATTATAATCGATCTGGTCTATATCAATGGATAAGTTCCTGTTTCTCCCGATGGCTTTGACCGCATTCTGGATAACAGTCAAAGTACGCAGTCCCAGGAAATCCATTTTTAATAGTCCAAGCTCTTCCAAGGTTGTCATGGTAAACTGTGTGGTAATGGTTCCGTCAGCAGCTCTTGAGAGAGGAACATATTCATCCACTGAAGTCCGGCTGATAACTACTCCTGCTGCGTGCATAGAGGTATGTCTGGGCAGTCCCTCCAGACGCATGGACATATCAATGAGATATTTGACCTCAGGATCTCCCTCGTATGCATTTCTCAAATCAGGGCTTTGCCGTAAAGCTTTTTCAAGAGTCATACCAAGATCTCCTGGGATCATCTTTGCAATGATGTCACACCGGGCATAGGGCATGTCAAGCACCCTTCCCACATCTCTCACCACACCTTTGGCAGCCAGTGTACCAAACGTCACGATCTGGACCACCTGGTCCTTCCCGTATTTCTCAACCACATAATCAATGACCTCCTGCCGGCGTTCATAGCAGAAATCCACATCAATATCTGGCATGGAAATACGTTCCGGATTTAGGAACCTCTCAAACAGCAGGTTATGGCGGATTGGATCGATGTTTGTAATACCCAGGCAGTAAGATACAATACTCCCTGCCGCGGAGCCTCGCCCTGGTCCTACAATGATGTCAATGGATCTGGCATAGTGGATGAAATCCCATACGATCAGGAAATAGTCCACATATCCCATGGTGTGAATGACATGAAGCTCATAATCAAGCCTTTCTTTTAACGTTCCGTCATCCTGTGGGTAATGGTGTTCAAAGCCTTCCAGGCAAAGCTTGTTTAAATACGACCAGGAATCATATTCTTCCGGCACATCGTATTTGGGCAGCTTGGTCACACCGAACTCTATATCCACATTACACCGTTTGGCAATCTTCCAGGTATTGTCAATGGCTTCTCCTGCATAGGAAAAAAGCTTCCGCATCTCCTCTTCGGATTTGCAGTAATACTGGCCTCCTTCATAGCGCATACGGTTTTCATCAGATACCTTTTTTCCGGTCTGGATGCAAAGCAGGATGTCATGAGGCGTGGTATCCTCTGCATAGGTATAATGTATATCATTGGTCGCCACCAAATCAATCCCTGTTTCATGACTCATCCGCAAAAGCCCCTGATTCACCGTGTTCTGGGCCGGTATCCCGTGATCCTGAAGCTCTAAGAAGAAATTCCCCTTTCCGAATATATCCTGATAGCGAAAAGCGGCCTCCACTCCCTTCTCATACTGGCCGCGGCTGACCAGTCTCTGAACCTCTCCTGCCAGACAGGCACTTAATGCAATGATCCCTTCCCCGTATTTTTTAAGAGTCTCATAATCTACTCTTGGTTTATAATAAAATCCATCCACAAAGCCTTTTGAGACAATCTTCATCAAATTCTGGTAACCCTGGTTATTCTCTGCCAACAAGACCAGATGATAATACCGATCCTCGCCTCCCACGTTTTCCCTGTCAAACCTGGACCCCGAAGTTACGTATACCTCACACCCGATGATGGGTTTTATTCCCGCCTCTCTGGCCGCCCTGTAAAAATCAATGACGCCGTACATCACGCCATGATCTGTGATGGCCATGCTGTCCATTCCAAGTTCCTTTGCCCTGGACACAAGTTCTTTTATCTTACAGGAGCCGTCCAACAGGCTATATTCCGTATGGACGTGTAAATGTGTAAATGCCATTTGTTTTTCCCTTCTTCTTACTTAAGTGTACCTTAATCCCCCCGCCAGGGCCTGGGTATTCTGTTTCACACGGTCCACTGCTTTTGTAAATAGTATAGCTTATCTGAACTTGCAACGCAAGTGAAGATAAAAGGGGCGCCCTTTTTCCCCGTCCATCCGATTATGAAATATCTTTTTTTCATAATATAGCTTATCTGAACTTGCAACGCAAGTGAAGATAAAAGGGGCG
>JAEWRS010000025.1 GCA_023398855.1 Bacillota bacterium | reverse complement strand
ACCAAATACCCCATAGCCGGCTGTTGGGTATTTGGCTTTCCATGTTCTATTATAAGCCGCCAATTATGGAATTATTCACCACACCCCCTTTGAAACTTACGAAAAAAAACAGGTGCAGGGGGAAAGCATAAATATGCCATTTCCCTGCACCTTAATCTTATTCTTTAAGACTATTATTAAGGGTGATTGCTTCGCTGATGGTAGAAGCCTTGCCCATACGGATCATATCTGCCAGTTCATCCAGCTTTTCCGGAACCATATAATCTTTCCCAACATAAGACGCGTAGTTGTCGTTAATAAACAAGGTCTGCTCCTTAACCCTGACTTCTGCCTCCTTGGCATTGGCTGCCGCGGCTTCCAAATCATTCTCAAGCTTTGTGAGCTTTTCTCTGCTGTTGCCGGCAATCACATCAGACAGGATGGTCCGCGTTACCCTGTCAAAGGTATTTAAAGCTTCCCCTTTCTTATCCGCAATGTCTGCTAAATCCTGTTCGATCCTGGCAATTTCATCATCGAATTTTTCCAGGTTATATACGGCTTCGTCACGGTCCCGCTTTATGGAACGGATGATCACGCGGATCTTTCGTTTGTTTGTCTTTATGAGATCCCTGATGGACCTTCCTTTTCTCAAGGCGTTCTGATGCCTGACTTTGGTTAAATTGTTAATTAGAATGTAAAAACCACCGAAGAACAAGATGGCAGCAAAGTAAATCCCCATTAAATAAAACGGAGATTTTTCAGGAATCAACAAATAAACTCCACATGGAATAACCAGAAAGAACAGGAATATGTTCAAAAGAAGCACAAAAAATTCAGAAAACCCCCTGGGGAAATACAGGGCATAGTACCAGCCTTTTTTACAGAAACCAGGAACCCGGTCCTGTTGGAAAACAGATTTCATCTGAAGCATTAATTCCCTGCTGTTACCTTTAAGCTCTGCTGTCTCCTCTTCGATCCGTTCCTTGATCCCCTGGTTCTTAGCCTTTTCCCGCTTGCCTCTCACTCGCTTTAACCGGTCCTGTTCCCTGGCAATCTCTTTGTCATAGGTATCGTTAATTTCCTCGATCCGCCTCTTCACCGTAAGGCTGATGGCATCTGTCACAGCCTTTCTCTCAGCCTCTAGTTCCTTCTCCAGACGATTCTCTTCCAGGCGGAACTTTTCCAATAAATTTTTGCTTACAGATAATTCCTGTACAGCCCTACAGGCCTCTCCAAGAAAACCAACCTGATCCGTTATGGGTTGCGCCATCTTAAGTCTTCCTCCTTCGGTTTTCCTACAAAGATTCTACCATATTTTTCAAGGTTTTACAACGTCCGTCATTTTCCTTCTTGCCTTTTTCTGCAAGGTAATGCTATAATCGTTGCATCATTAAAACAGCTGATATGGCTGCCTATTTCAGAAAGGAAAATTCGCTTATGTTTCGTTTGTGGGCAAAATTAATGAAAGATACCAGGATCATGAAAGACACCGTTATTTCCATCTCTGATTACAGTCTTTCCAGAACTTCCATGGTCTTTCAGGCACTCGATGACATCTGTCTCCAGTTTGATCTTGGAAAACCCATATGGCTGGATTCTACTGTTCATGAATTTAAAAAGCATTCTAAAGTCCGGTTTACTCAAGATAATTTTATTGAACACATTGCATTTGATTTTCTGGAAATCCAGGTAATTGAAGAATAGAACTTCTGATCCAGACTTTAAAAGAAAAGGAACTATCATATGGAATCTATGACATTAAAAAAATTATGCGTACACCCTGATCTTTTGGAACCATCAGCTTCCTGGTTTTTTCAAAAATGGGGAGTTCCCCTTGCAGCGTATAAAGAGAGCATGCAGGAATGCATTGACAAAAAGACAGGAATACCTCAATGGTATGTAGTTTTAGACAAAAATCAGGAAATTATTGCTGGTGCGGGAATTATAGAAAATGACTTCCATGACAGGAAAGATTTAAGCCCAAATTTATGTGCATTATTTGTGGAAGAAAAACACCGGAATCAGGGAATTGCAAAGCTTCTTTTAGACTCTGCCAGAAAAGATCTTGGAGATATGGGCTTTGAAAGGTTATATTTAATTACATCTCATAAGGAATTTTATGAAAGGTGCGGATGGGAATTCCTCACAACGGTAACAGATGATGATGGAAATTCCATGCGGATGTATGTTGCATCCACATTATCATAAACCTTTAGGATTCTTTGAATAACAGGGAACAAAAAATAATTTACGCCCTGCAGGCTGCAGGGCGTATGATATACAGCATTTAGCAGGGAAACCCATTGCCTGTTTCCCCGTAAAAATGTTTTATTCTTCTTACTGATTCCCCAATGCTCCTGCATCGATTTCTGTATACCCTTCCAGCTCCGGAGCCGTTACCTCCACAGTCTGGCCCGGATTGTTGTACGTGGAATCTGTATCCATAACCATGGCTATTGTCTGGCCCTGGGTGTTCATTTCAAGGGACATTTTAATCTTTGAGTTGGTAAAATACCCGTCTTTATTCACTGTAGCTTCTCCGCTGGCCTCTTTGATGGTATAGGCCACCCCTTCCATTTTAGTTCCCAGCTGGCCCATTAAATCCTGAACGTAAGTATCCATCTTTTCTGCATCAACTGTAAAGGTGAGAATCCGGTTATCTCCCTCCTTTTTTGCTGTTATTTCTTTTAAATAAGAGGAATTAACACTTGCGCCCTCTGTGCTCTGCTTGATCTGTTCCATCATGGCATTTAAATCCATAGCATATTTCACCTTTTGGCCCATGGAGTCCATATAATAATAGCCATTTTCATAGTACATAAGCATATCTATATTTTGTCCCATGAGTGAGGTGGTCCCCTTAGCCAGATATCTCATGTTCTCTGTATTGATGTCAGCCATTTTCATATCCAGGTCCATTTTGATATCCGTGGTGTTCTCTCCCTGCGTCATCTGCATGTTAACCAATGAAGTTACATCCATGGACGACAGCTCTGACGTTTTCTTGGACGCCTCATCATAAAGCACCTTGGGATCCTTTTCCCCCTTGCAGGCAGACAAAGTCAGCATTGTTGCCAAAGTAAGGAAAAGCATTAAATATTTTTTCATATCTTCCTCCTTAAATGAATTGTTTTTAGACGCGTACTTTAAGTATACTATAATGTGCTGTCATTTTATATTAAAGATTTTCTTAAATAACTCTTTATTCTTTCCAAAAAATCCAATAATTGAAAAAAGCCGATGCCCTGGTCCGGCCTTTTAGTAAGGTCCAAACCAGAACACCGGCATTGCCTACCCACTTTCTATAATCTTTTTAAAAGCTCCTCCCTTTCCTTCTCATAACCCGGCTTCCCAAGGAGTGCAAACATATTTTTCTTATAGCTTTCCACTCCTGGCTGGTTAAACGGATTCACGCCCAAAATATATCCGCTGAGGCCGCATGCATATTCAAAGAAGTAGAACAGCTGTCCCAGACTGAACTCATCCTGTTTTGGGATCCTGACCATTAAATTAGGCACGTTCCCGTCGGTATGAGCCAGAATCGTTCCGTTCATGGCGCTTTTATTGACAAAGTCAACACTCTTTCCTGCCAGATAATTCATTCCGTCGGTATCTGCCTCTTCTTCCTTAAGAAGAATTTCTGCAGGAGATTCTTCAACATCCAGAACCGTTTCAAACATAATTCTGGCCCCATCCTGAATAAACTGTCCCATAGAGTGTAAGTCTGTGGTCAAATCCACTGCTGCCGGAAAGATCCCCCGCTGATCCTTTCCTTCACTTTCACCAAACAGCTGCTTCCACCACTCGGAAACATAATGAAGACTTGGTTCATAGTTAGCAACGATCTCCACTGTTTTCCCCTTTCGAAGCAGGATATTGCGCACAGCCGCATACTGAAGGGCACCGTTTGATTCATAGGCTGTTTCCAGAGCTTCCTGCCTGGCCGCCTCTGCGCCTTCCATCAATTTATCAATATCAGCACCGGACACAGCAATAGGAAGAAGGCCGACTGCCGTAAGCACTGAGAAACGTCCTCCTACATCATCTGGAACCACAAAGGATTCATATCCTTCCTCGTCAGCCAGATCCTTTAGCGCGCCCCGCGCCTTATCCGTGGTGGCATAAATTCTTTTATTTGCCTCGTCACGGCCATATTTCTCAATCAGCATATCTTTAAATACCCGAAAAGCGATTGCCGGCTCTGTGGTTGTTCCGGACTTTGATATAATATTAACGGAGAAATCCTTTCCATCCAGCACATCCTTTAAATCCTGGATGTATTTGCTGCTGATACTGTTTCCAACAAAATAGATCTCCGGAGTTTTACGTTTTCCTTTTGGCAATACATTGTAAAAGCTGTGGGATAAAAATTCTATGGCAGCCCTGGCTCCAAGATAGGAACCGCCGATGCCAATGACCAGCAGAACATCCGAATCATTTTGAATCTTCTCTGCTGCCATCTTAATTCTGTGGAATTCTTCCTTATCATAATCCACTGGAAGGTCAATCCAACCTAGGAAATCACTGCCTGCGCCAGATTTGTCCATCAGCACGTTCTTTGCACACAATACTGTGGCCTTCATGTTCTCCACTTCCTCTGCTGATACAAAGCCTGATGCCCTGGAATAATCAAAAATAACGTTTCCCATTGTTAATATTCTCCTTTTCCTTTTATTCTCGCAAAGGCAAACGGCCGAAGCCAAGCGAGCTTGACCCTGGCAACTGCCTGCGGAATCAAATAGCCTGTAGCTTGTTATGGCTTATCTGACTTCAGGTTTCCGACCCCCTGCTTAGGAAAATTATACCACAGAATAGTCCTGAATGCGACATGATTTTCTTTCTTCCTTCCAAATGTTCATGTTAGATACTCCTGGAGAATTTCACTGATTAACTTTAGCTCATCAGGACTTAAATCCTTAAGCCAGTCTTCTCCCTGTCTGTTTCCCCGCTCTCTCTCTCTGCTGGCGGCAATCTGTTCCAAACTCCGTTTTAGGTAATCCACATCACGCCTGGATTTTTTTAGATCTGGCTGATTCTGGATATCACCTCGTTCTGCTACGGCTTCCCCAGCTTCCGGGAAATCATCCACGGACTGTTTCTGCGGGCGGTTCCTTATTGCCTTTTCTAAGGATCCGTTTCTTTGCCTTGCACTTCTCCTGTCAGCCTTCTTGTCCTGCTCCGGCTCGCTTTCCACTATATTTTTATTTGTTTGAGGATAAATAGATCTTATATTTTCACGGGTTTCCATATGATGCCCCGATATTGCCTGTGTTTCTTCTCTTTCCATATCAAGCCGGTAAATCAACGTATTTTCCAAATAATTGTCCAGTGACGCAAACAGCTGCTGCCGTTTCTCCGTTATTCCTGCTCCGTGGTCTACCAAAATGGTAAGCAGCCCGGACATGATACCTGCAGAGCCATACAAAACTATGTAATAAGAATCGGTGCGGTACCAGTAGGATGCGAATGCTACCGCACCTCCTATAAGAAAGCACCATAGCGTCATCTGGTTGGAAAACAAATTCCATCCGTGGAGTGTTATTCCCATATGCCTAAAATCATACATCTGCCGTTCCAGATACGGCTTTACCTTGGGGATTCCCTGGTTCATCTGGTACGTTGTTTCCGTCTTCTGCTTAAATGCCCGAAGATTTTTGTTTTTGGTCAGTGTAAGGTTGTCCGATTCTTTAATTAATCTTTTGTAGAGGTTACGTGTCAGCCATCTGGTGATAATGCCAATGCCACATAGGGCTGCAAGCACGTACAGCGCTTTGCCTGTCTGTAAAAATTCCAGCATAATAGTAGCTCCCCTTTCTTCCCGGTTTCGACCGGTGATAGGTTTATTATAATCACCTGGTCCGGCTTTGGGAAGATGAGAACGCCTAGAATCGTTCGTCAAATCTTGTCATAATTCGATTCTTAACCTAATATGAATACTGTTCAGCCAGGGCTAAAATAAGATTTACGGAGTGCTTTACCGCCTTCTCTTCAAACTCGCTGTAGTCCATGTTTGCGCTGTCATCCGCCTTATCTGAAATAGCTCGGATGATTAGGAAGGGGATGTGGTTTAAGTATGCGGCCTGGGCAATCGCCGCTCCTTCCATTTCCGTGCAAAACCCACCGAAGGTTTCGGATATCCACTGCTTTTTAACCCTATCAGAAATAAACTGGTCTCCTGACACTACCCTTCCGGTAAAAACTCCAATCTCAGGATTAACCTTTTTACACCATTCTTCAGCCAGATCCCGAAGCCTTTCATCAGCCTGAAAAGCAAATTCCTTCATCTGTGGAATCTGTCCTGCCGGATAACCAAAGCCAGTTGCATCCACATCGTGGTGCACGGTATCTGTGGATAACACCACATCCCCAATATTGATTTCATTCTTTAAAGAACCGGCAATTCCTGTATTGATTACTGCGTCAACATGATAATGGTCTGCCAGGATCTGGGTACAGATTGCAGCATTGACCTTTCCAATGCCGGAACGGACCACAACCGCTTCCTTTCCTTTTAACATTCCTCTGTAAAAATCCATTGCAGCTATGGTTTCTACCGTAACATTGTCCATGGCTCTTTTTACTTCCCCAACCTCTACATCCATGGCTCCGATAATTCCTAACATAGTATTCTCCTTATCCGTGCATTATTTTACAACTATTTTTTACTATTATAACGGTTGGATACCAGTTTGCAAAGAACTATTGACAACCTTCCCGGAATTTCGATATAATTTTAAAGTTCATATCAAAATAGGGCTACAAATTGGAGGATTCATAAATGAAATATAAAACAAAAGGTGTCTGTTCCCAGGAAATCAACTTTGAAGTGGAAGACAATAAACTGGTTCAGGTCCAGTT
>JAEWRS010000232.1 GCA_023398855.1 Bacillota bacterium | reverse complement strand
CAATAGGTGAGTGCTAATTTTAAAAAATAAATGAATCGAGATTGAATCCAGGATCAAGAGATGGTAGAATATCCATGTTTGTTAAGAAAAACGTTGAGGAAACACTCTTCGGGTATATCTTTGTACCCAAAGAGCATGGGAAGAAATGAGGAAAATCATTTATGAAGCGGGAAATCGATTGGAAAGCAATCTCAGATGGAAGGTTATATGGTTTAAACGATATGGTAAGGGCGGACTGCGGCGACTGCAAAGGCTGCTCCTCCTGCTGCCAGGGAATGGGGCAGTCAGTCATCCTGGATCCCCTTGACTGCTTTCGTCTGACAGAAAATCTTCATTGTACCTTTGAGGCACTGCTTGCGGACAAGCTGGAGCTTCATGTGGTGGATGGGATCGTGCTCCCCAATTTAAAAATGGGAGGAGAAGAGGAAAAGTGCGGATTTCTGGACCAGGAAGGGCGATGCAGCATCCACAGCTTCCGTCCGGGCGTCTGCCGCCTGTTCCCTTTAGGACGGATTTATGGAGAAGAGGGATTCCGGTATTTTCTTCAGGTACATGAGTGCAGGATGGAAAACAGGGCAAAGGTCAAGGTACGCAAATGGATTGCCACCCCTGATGTAAAGCGATATGAAATGTTTGTGTGTGACTGGCATTTTCTTTTAAAGCGGTTGGAGGGAAAAATGGAAGAAAACAAGGACCAGGCTTATGCAAATCAAGTCAGTATGTACGTTTTAAAACAGTTTTATCTTACGCCCTATGACAGGGGACAGGATTTTTTTGATCAGTTTGGCAAAAGGCTTGAAGCCAGTTCCTTCTTATGATAGAATTGGTAAGAATAAAGAAGAATAAGGGCGAAGAGATCCAAGGAGGAAGCTATGATCAGTCAGTTAATAGACAAAATTCAAAAAACAAAGGCACCGATCTGTGTAGGTTTGGACCCCATGTTAAACTATATACCAAAGCACATTACGAATAAGGCATTGAATGAATTCGGTGAAACCTTAGAAGGCGCTGCGGAAGCTATCTGGCAGTTTAACAAAGAAATCGTTGATCACGTATATGATCTGATCCCATCCGTTAAGCCTCAGATCGCCATGTATGAACAGTTTGGCATCGAAGGTCTGAAAGCGTATACAAAGACTGTGAATTATTGCCAGGAAAAGGGGCTTTTCGTCATTGGAGATGCTAAGAGAGGAGATATTGGTTCCACGTCAGCCGCTTATGCGATTGGGCACATCGGCCATGTGAAGGTTGGAAACAAAAGCTTTTCTGCTTTCGGTACAGATTTCCTTACGGTCAATCCATATTTGGGGACCGATGGCGTAAAGCCCTTTGTGGATGTATGTAAGGAAGAGGATAAGGGACTTTTCGTACTGGTGAAAACCTCCAATCCCTCCAGCGGCGAATTTCAGGACAGGCTGATCGACGGAAGGCCGCTGTACGAGCTGGTTGCGGAAAAAGTCGTTGAATGGGGTGCAGACTGCATGGATGGCAGCTACAGCAATGTAGGAGCTGTTGTTGGAGCCACCTATCCGGAGATGAGCAGGATTCTCCGCAAGCTTATGCCCAACACTTATTTCCTGGTGCCAGGATACGGGGCCCAGGGTGGAACAGCAGAGGATTTAAAGCCCTGCTTTAATGAAGATGGCTTGGGAGCCATTGTAAATTCCTCCAGAGGAATCATTGCAGCCTATCAGTCTGAAAATTATGCCCGGTTTGGCGGGGAGCATTTTGGCGAAGCCTCCAGACAGGCGGTCATTGATATGGTTTCCGATATTAACAGGATATTATAAGGGAGAAGCAATGGCAAAAGTTAAGGAAAACGCAGTGGTTGTAAGTCAGACAGGGCTTGGCGATAATGTGTACAGTATGTGGATCGAAACAAAAGAGATTACTTCCCAGGCAGTTCCGGGACAGTTTGTAGACTTATATACAAAGGATGGAGCAAAGCTTATGCCCCGCCCTATCAGCATTTGCGAGACTGATAAGGAAAACGGTCTGTTAAGGCTGGTATACCGGGTTGCAGGCGGGGGAACAGAAGAATTTTCCCACTACAAGGAAGGAGCTTCCATTGAGATCCTGGGACCCTTGGGCAATGGATTTCCTTTGGGAGCAGCAGAAAAAGGGAAAAAGGCCTTTTTGATCGGCGGAGGAATCGGGATCCCTCCCATGCTGGAACTGGCAAAGCAACTCTCCTGCGAGAAGCAGGTGGTTCTTGGATACCGGGATGCTTTATTTTTAAACGAAGAATTCTTACCCTATGGGAATACCTATATTGCTACTGAGGATGGAAGTGCCGGAACAAAGGGTAATGTTCTGGATGCCATCCGGGAACATGACTTAAAGGCAGATGTGATCTTTGCCTGTGGCCCTACTCCCATGCTGAAGGCTCTGAAGGCTTATGCTTTTGAAAATAAAACAGAATGTTATCTTTCCCTGGAGGAGAAGATGGCCTGCGGCATTGGAGCCTGTCTTGCCTGTGTCTGTAAAAGTTCCCAGGTGGATGAACATTCCATGGTTCACAACAAGCGTATCTGCAAGGATGGCCCGGTATTTAAGGCTGAGGAGGTAGAATTTTAGATGAATACGAAAGTGAATCTGGCCGGAGTGGAGCTTAAGAATCCGGTTATGACAGCTTCCGGTACCTTTGGTTCCGGCGAGGAATACAGCGAAATGGTCAATTTGAATCATTTGGGCGCAGTGGTTACAAAGGGCGTAGCAAATGTGCCGTGGACCGGTAACCCAACACCCAGAATCGCGGAAACCTACGGTGGCATGATCAATGCCATTGGCCTTCAGAATCCGGGGATGGAGGTTTTTATTAGGAGAGACATTCCGTTTTTAAAGCAGTACGATACAAAAATTATTGTCAATGTCTGTGGTAAGACCACAGAGGATTATATCCAGGTGGTTGAAAGGCTTGCTGATGAGCCGGTGGATATGCTGGAAATCAACATCTCCTGTCCTAATGTAAAAGAGGGAGGTATTGCTTTTGGCCAGGACCCCAAAGCGGTAGAGGCGATAACCAGGGAAGTGAAAAAATATGCAAAGCAGCCGGTAATCATGAAACTGAGTCCTAACGTCACAGATATTGGTGTCATGGCAAAAGCAGCTGAAGCCGGAGGCGCTGATGTGTTGTCTTTGATCAATACCTTAACCGGTATGAAAATTGATGTTAACCGGCGTACCTTTGCAGTCGCAAATAAAACAGGAGGTTTATCC
>JAEWRS010000563.1 GCA_023398855.1 Bacillota bacterium | reverse complement strand
CCTTAGCCAGCAAATACACATCCTCAGGAGCATGCTGTCCATCAGAATCCGCAGTAATAATGCATTTGCAGCCAGGGACATGTTCCTTAATATATTGATAACCCGTCTTAAGCGCAAATCCCTTACCCATGTTTACACGATGCCGGAGTACCGTACAGCCACTCTCCTCCAGCTCTTTAAAAATATCCTGGTAATCATTACCTGATCCGTCATCCACGATCACAATATGAGATAATCCGTACTCTCCAAGCTTCCTTACATAGGTTGGAAGCCTGTCATCCGGTTCAAGGGAAGGGATCAGCACAATGCTTTGTTTTTCCGTTTGATTCATCTCAGCACCCATTTCTGCCATAATTGATTATAGTTACTAAGTTTAAGTACGCTTATCATATACGTCAGAAAAACTTATGTCAACCGTTTAGGGCATGGTGATTGGTGGATGGGAATAACATGACAATGTTGGTAAAACATAGGTTCCTTGGAGCAATTCAACTATCATATTGACTAAATCAGGAAAAATAACTATAATTATTAAGATATCCAAATTTTGGAATTTCACTAATGATTTAAATAATATATAATAAAGTAATAAAATACCAAATTTGGTAATTGTTTTGAATTACATGAAGCTGGCATGTTACGGCAATATAAGCTTTCATACAAGGGAGGAAATTTAATGTTAAAAAGACTAAAGGTAAAAAATCGGCTGCTTACTGCATTTCTCATTGTTGTATTGTTTTCTGGTCTGGCTGGAACGATCGGAATCCTTCTCATCAAGACGGTTAACAGGGAATATCATGCAGAGTTACAGGATTATGGATTTTCCCAGGGCGATATCGGAAGCCTTGGCCAGGCATTTCAGGCTCATCGGGCCACAGTATTATACATAATTTTTTCAGAGGATGCAGCAGAGACTGCCAAGCAGAAAGAAAACTTAAATAAACAGATTGAAGTAATAAATGAAAAAATGCAGTTGGTGCAGGCAAGGATGAAGACAGCCTCAGAAAAAGAACTATACAACCAGCTTGCAGCGAAGATGAAAAACTACGATGAAATCCGCAGCCAGACCATTGATCTTACTACAAAATCTTCTCAGGAGTCCATGGCCTATTTCCGTAGCTATGCCGCCCCTCTTGCAGCAGAAATTGCAGATACCATCAATACCATCCTGTTGGATAAGTCAACCACCGGTGACATGAAGTCTGCCCAGCTTTCCCGCCAGACCTCTGTCTTCATAGGGATTATGAGTTCCATCATCGTTATTTCCATCGTTACATCAGTTATTATTGCTATTGTGATTACAAAGGGAATTACCGGTCCTATTGATGAACTAAAGCATGTGGCGGACCGAATGGCACAGGGAGATTTGAAAAGCCGTTTAGAATACCGTTCAGGGGATGAACTGGGGCACCTTGCCGACAGTATGAGAACGATGATGGAGCGTTTATCCTTTTATATGGATTATATCTCTACCACCACAGGCCGCATGGCTCAGGGAGACTTTGACATTCCTCATGAGCCGGAAGAATTCAAAGGGGAATTCCGATTTGTACAGATTTCCATACAGAATCTTACGGACTCCTTAAATGAGGTCATGGCAAAAATAACCCAGTCTTCCGACCAGGTGGCTTCCGGAGCTGATCAGGTGGCAAGCAGTTCCCAGGCCTTAAGCCAGGGTGCAACGGAGCAAGCTTCTTCCATTGAAGAACTGGCGGCCACCATCAATGATATCTCCAATAACATAAACCAGAATGCGGATAATGCAAAAGAAACCAACAAACAGGTAAGCAGTACCGCAGAAGAACTGGAATTCGGAAAAACCCAGATGCAGGAGCTGGCCAATGCCATGGAGAACATCAGCAGTACTTCATCAGAAATCGGTAAAGTCATTAAAACAATTGAAGATATTGCCTTCCAGACAAATATTCTGGCCCTTAATGCAGCCGTAGAGGCGGCAAGAGCAGGAGAAGCAGGAAAAGGGTTTGCCGTTGTTGCTGATGAAGTCCGCAATCTTGCCAATAAAAGCCAGGAAGCTTCCAAGAATACAGCCGCTTTGATTGAACGGACCTTATCTTCTATAAAAGCCGGGAATTACATTGCAAAGGAGACTGCACAATCCATGGACCGCATCGTCCTTTCCTCAAAAATGGCTGCAGACCTGGTATACCAGATTTCCACTGCCTCCGAATCACAGGCCTATGCCGTAGCCCAGGTAACTCAGGGAATTGATCAGATCTCCAGCGTAATCCAGACCAATTCCGCCACATCAGAAGAAAGCGCCGCTGCCAGTCAGGAAATGGCAGGGCAGGCCCAGATGCTCAAGCTTTTAATAGAAAGGTTTCAGTTAAAAAGCGAAACCATAGGGTAGTATAAAAAAATCAGCCTTAAATGGGTTATAACCATTTAAGGCTGATTTTTAATTACAGATTCTTCCTGGCTTTATTACTATTAAGTCTGCAGACCAAACCGCTCCTCCATAATTACCCTGAGCTCGTCCACCGTCTTCCCGGCATCAAGGCCGTCTTCGTCAATGGTTATGTCCGCATATGTTTCATAATATGGAACCCGTTCCTCGTATAAATCCCGTAAGGTCATCCCATCCTTTAGGACCACACCCCGATCTACCAGATCCCCCAGACGTTCTTCCAAACTTTCATAGCTAAGCTTTAAATATACTATTGTGCTGATCTCTTTTAAATGCTCCATAGCCTCTTTGCCATAAATGACACTTCCCCCCGGTGCAATGACACTGTGATGAACCGCAAGGCCGGCATTGATCCTGTTCTCCACCGCCAGAAAGCCATCCTGCCCCTCTGCTGCTATGATTTCCTTTAACAGACACCCCTCCTGTTCCTGAATAACAATATCCACATCCACAAAGGAATATCCAAGGCGTTTTGCCAGCAGAACTCCCACCGTACTCTTGCCGGAAGCCGGCATACCGATCAGGGTAATATTATCAAGCTTGCTCATCATTTGTTTTTCCTCCTGCCAGATAACTTTTTTTCTGCCTTTTTCACAGAATATCCGAAACTTCCAAGCTTTTTCCCCAATTCAAAATACTCTCCATGGGAATAAGTTATAAGCCCCGCCTCATTGAGACGGAATTTGCCTCTTTCATCCATATACCGGCTGTCAACGGTTACACCAAGCACCTCTGCCAAAAACAAGTCATGGCTTCCCAAAGGTTTGATCTCCACCACCCGACAGGCTAAATTCACAGGACTCTCTTCTATTCCAGGGGCTTTGGTATGTTCCAGAGAGCAGGGGGTCAGCTTCATTTCCACAAATTTATTCACTTCCCTGCCTGACTTCACTCCGCAGTAATCAGCCGCCCGTACCAAATCCTTTGTCACCAGATTTACAACAAACTCCCCGGATTCTTTTATGATCTCATAGGAATGGCGCTCCGGGCGTATGGATATGGAAAGCATGGCGGGAGAAGAGCATATGGTCCCTGCCCATGCAACAGTAATGATATTCGGATTTTCTCCCTTCCTCTGGCAGCTAACCATTACCGCCGGAACAGGATAAAGCATGTTTCCCGGCTTCCAGTTTATTTTAGAGCGTTTTGTATTATTTTCATTGGTTTCCTGTTTCTTCATTAGCCCGGCAGCCCCCTATTCCTGAACTGCCAGCATAATGCCGGGAATCAGCTGTTTCTTTCTGGATACCACGCCAGGCAGGCTTACCACGTGATCCTCTGCCATGAATTCCTCTTCCTCCGTCCGAAAGGCTCCGATAACCAGTTGTTTCGCTCCCGAACCCTCGCATAAAAGCACAGTAGACTCAGTCAGAATATTGGTAAGCATAAAGAACATCATGTCCATATCATGTTCTTCTCTCGATTTTTTCATATAAGGCAGCATCCGCTCCTTTAGCTCCTCAAGTTCTTTGGCATTTAAAGAGCTGATCTGGCCGACTCCAAAAGTCACCTTCCCAACCGTAAATTTTTTAAAATCCTGGTAAAAGATCTCTGCGTCCGTCTTTCCTCTTAAATTACTTCCTGCAGCAAACATGGAGGAAGCGTATTTTTTCACTTCAATGCCTGCCAGATCTGCCAGATTAAGTGCTGCCTGTTTATCTGACTCCGTACAGGTAGGGGACCGGAACAAAAGAGTATCGGAAATTATGGCACTGCACAAAAGACCTGCAATATGGGGCTCGATTTCCATCTTGCTTTCCTGGTACATCTGGTATACAATGGTGGCCGTGCAGCCCACCGGCTGGTTGCGGAAGAATACCGGGGCAATGGTTTCCACCGTTCCTAGTCTGTGGTGATCAATGATTTCCAGGATTTCTGCGCTTGACATGCCTTCCACTGCCTGGGTTTTTTCATTGTGATCCACCAGGATCAGACGTTTCCCCTTTGCACCCAGCAAATTCCGGCGGGAAATCATTCCCATGTATTTCCCATCCTTATCAAGAATTGGAAAATCCCGGTGCCGCTTGCTTGCCATCACATCTTTTATATCATCAATATAATCTTCCACTTCAAAAGAAATCAGCCCTTCGGTGGTCATAAAATAGCTGATGGGAATACTCTGGTTTACCAGACGAGCTGCCGTAAAGGTGTCATAGGGTGTGGTCATAACCATACAGCCCCGCTCCTGAGCCAGCTTTTTAATGGTCATGGACACTGCTGCGCCTTCGCACACAATGATGCAGGCCGCTTCCATCTCAATGGCGCAAAGCTGGGATTCATAACGGTTGCCCAGGATAACAAGATCGCCCTTGGAAATGTAATACTCCATCATATCAGGATTTGCCGCTGCAATAAGTACCTTTCCATGATTGAAATACTCCTTGTTTCCACCAGCCACCATGGCTCCTTCCAGGGTTTCCACGATATTCTCATATTGTGTATTGGCCTTAGATAAAATGTTGCTGTCATACACATTCATGTAGGATCTGGCAACATCACCTACTGTGATCAGCCCTTCCAGCAATCCATCCTCAGTCACAGCAGGAATGGTGACTACATTGGCCTCCTGCATCAGGTTCCATGCCTTTTTTAAGGATAAGTTCTTATTGACTCCCTTTGTTTCACGGATCTCAATGTCACTGACCTGGGTCTTCACATTTTCCACAAGCTCCGGGGCCTCCACACCAAAGTAATGAAGGACAAATTGCGTTTCTTCGTTAACGTGGCCTGCCCGGCCCGGCTGATAATCTTCTCCTGTCAGCATTCTTTTTAAATTAGCGTAGCAGATGGCTGAACAGATGGAATCTGTGTCCGGATTTTTATGTCCTATTACAATGGTCCTTCTGTTTTTATAATTTTCTCCCATACTTTTCTCCCTATTTTCATAATGTGTTTACAGGTCGTTCATATTGCGTTCACATATGTTTTTTATACTAAATACATAGAAAATATATGAGTCAAATTGATTAATTCGTCAAATTGCACATAGATTTTTCATAATTGCCCCGGTTGCCTGCCAATCGGGGTCTCCTCAGTTTATGAGGTTTTCTTTTGTTAAGTATTCCCATTATATCATAAATTAGTAAATTGTAAATAAGTGGACCGGAAGAAAGAAGGCCGGTTAATCTTGCTTTCTTCCTTTCCAAATCCCCCTATAACCTGCCATGTTCAGAATAAATCATATAAATTATGAAATAATAGAATCATATTGCTGCGACTTCCATTCCTGCTTCGGCTTTATCATCAGATATTGCAAGCGTATTAAAACAGGTACCCCGCCGGAAATCAGGCGTTGCCCGGCACATCTATATGGAGGATTTTGTATGAATAATTTTTTCGGCAAAGATATTTCGTTGACAGTCAGTGAACTGCAAACTGACCCCTTAAAGGGATTATCCCAGCAGGAAGCACAAAAACGACTGGAAGAACATGGTTACAATCGTTTACAAGGGGCTGCAGAAAAAACCCTGGTGCAGTTATTTGCTGAACAATTTAAGGATTTTCTTGTGATCATCCTGATTATAGCAGCTATTGTTTCCATGGTTGTGGGAATTGTTGAGGGCGAAGGAATTTTTGACAGCATTGTGATCATTGCCATCGTAATTATTAACGCTATTATCGGTGTGAATCAGGAAACAAAGGCCAGCAGTGCCCTAAAAGCTCTTAAGGAAATGTCCAGCCCTCAGGCTAAGGTGATCCGCGGCGGAAATATCATAAAGACTCCTTCCGAGGAACTTGTGTTGGGTGATGTGGTGATCCTTGACACAGGAGATTACGTTCCGGCTGACATAAGACTGATAGAAAGCTATAACCTGAAAGTGGATGAAGCGGCTCTTACCGGCGAATCAGTTCCGGCTGAAAAGAACTGTAACAGCATTTTTCCTGAAGATGTGCCTCTTGGAGATCGTGCCAATTCTGCCTTTATGGGAACAGTGATAACCTACGGAAGAGGAAAAGGTATCGTATCTGCAACCGGTATGGATACGCAAATGGGCAATATTGCAGCCATGCTAAACGAATCCGAAGAAGAAACGACCCTGCTTCAAAAGAAGCTTGACAGTCTGGGCAGAATTTTGGGTATTGTCTGTATTGCCGTATGTGCCTTGATTTTTATTCTGGGGCTGCTCCAGGGGGATAAGCTAATGGAAATCTTTATGGTTTCCGTATCTCTGGCTGTCGCCGCTATTCCAGAAGGCCTTACGGTAGTAGTTACCGTGATCCTGGCAATGGGCATGCAGCAAATGGTAAAATCCCATGCCATCATCAAAAAGCTTTCCGCCGTAGAAACTCTGGGCAGCACAACAATCATCTGCTCAGACAAAACCGGCACACTTACTCAGAATAAAATGACAGTTGTCAAGGTGTTTGACCATGAAAGAGCTTATGATGTGACCGGGACGGGCTACAGCAGGGAAGGCTCCATCGCCGTGGAAGAGGGCGGCAGGCTAACATCCAACATTTTGGAACTGATAAAGGGCGCTGTTTTGTGCAATGACGCCATCTATGATATAGAAAACAGCCAGATCATGGGAGATCCTACGGAAGGTGCCATGCTGGTTCTGGGAGAAAAAACCGGTCTCAGCAAAGTCCGTTTAAATGAAGAATACCGGCGGGTTCAGGAAATTCCCTTTGATTCTGACAGAAAACTCATGTCCACGATACATGAAAAAAACGGAGAACTGACCCTTTATACAAAGGGCGCTCCTGATGAAATTCTAAAACGCTGTACATTCATTTATAAAGATGGTGCGGTTTCTGAAATAACAGAAGCTGACCGTAAAAAAATCCTGGAAGCCAATTCCGGCTTTGCCAAAAGTGCCTTGCGTGTGCTGGGAGTTGCCCGCAAAACCATTGAATCTCTGCATGATATTAATCAGGAGGAAACGGCTCTTACCTACCTGGGTCTTATGTGTATGATTGATCCGCCGAGAGAAGAAGTGAAACCGGCTGTGGAAGAGTGCAGGAGGGCCGGAATCCGGGTGAAAATGATCACAGGCGACCACAAGATTACAGCCAGTGCCATTGCTGCTGATCTGGGCATCATGTCTCCTGGCCAGGAAGCTTTGGAAGGAGCCGAAATCCAGCTTCTTTCCGATGAAGAGCTGAGAGAAAAGGTGAAAACCGTAAACGTGTTTGCCCGCGTTTCACCGGAGCACAAGGTACGGCTTGTGACTGCTTGCAAATCCAACGGGGAGATTGTTGCCATGACCGGAGACGGTGTTAACGATGCACCAAGCCTTAAGCGGGCGGATATCGGTGTTGCCATGGGAATTACCGGCACAGATGTTTCCAAGGAAGCAGCCGACATGATCCTTACTGATGACAACTTTGTAAGCATTGTGAAAGCTGTTGAGGAAGGAAGAACCATTTATAACAACATCCGAAAGGTTGTAGGGTATCTTCTCTCCTGCAACATCGGTGAGATAATCCTTATTTTTTTAGCCATGCTGCTCAACCTGCCTATGCCGTTAATGCCCATTCACTTACTTTCCATCAACCTTGTCACGGATGCTTTTCCTGCCTTTGCTCTGGGTATGGAAGAAAAAGAGCCCGGTATTATGGACCAGAAGCCGAGAGACCCCAATGAATCTATTATTGATAAGAGGATGGGTGTGACAGTTGCCCTGCAGAGCCTTTTTCTTGGAATCAGCGCTTTGACCGTATTCTATATCGGCCATGTGAACTACAGCGGCATCAGTAATGGAGAAACCATTGCCCGTACCATGTGCTTTGTGACCCTTATCTTAGGGGAACTATTCCGTGCTTACTCAAACAGGAGCGAAAAAAGATCCATATTTGGAATCCGGCTTTTATCAAATTCCTTTTTAAATAAATGTGTCATCGCTTCCTTTGTATTTTTAATGGTTGTGGTTTATGTGCCGTTTTTAAATACAGTTTTTAGTACAGTGCCTCTTACCCTTACACAGTTAAGCGAATCCCTGAGCTTTGCGGTAATTCCTACCCTTGGCGGGGAGCTTGCAAAGCTGATTACCAATCAAATGAAATAGCTGCGGCAATGCTGCTTACCAGTTATCTGAGGGACATGAAACCGGCTGGTTCTTTCATTTAAATCATTATTTCCAGCCTGCCAAAAGCGGTCTCTGTCATTTTACAGAGACCGCTTTTGACTTTATCTTGTTATTACTGAGCTGATATCATACTCAGATATCGGATTGCATTTAAATGTGTGTTATCCAGACTTATGGTCTCTTTGAATGCTTCCTTTGCTTCTTCTGCATCTCCAAGCCCCATTTTCCCAAGACCTATGAGATAACTGCAATGAGCCTTATTCCTTTTATCCAGATCTTCTTCATAAATCAGGAAATCAGGTAAGGATACTGCAAAATATTCTATCTTCATGCTGTCAAACATATGCTGCTCTCCATAGTCCAGCAGCTTATAAAATCTTGCTCTTGCTTCCACCGGCTTTCCCAGCTTTTCCTTTGCCAGTCCCTGATAATAGATCATATCCGCTGGCTGATCATTGTAATACATCATACCCGCTGGTTCTGCAGTACCCACACCGGCCGCTTCATAGCATGCATAGGCTTCTTCTGCTCTTCCCAGTTTCTCCCTGACCACTCCTAAATAATAATTAATATGATTATCCTTTGTTCCTTCTAATTTCCCTTCTCCAAGATTCTCCGGATATATCAGGGCCTTTATTAAATGTTCTTCTGCCCTGTCCCATTCATTTGCTTCCATGGCCAGTCTGGCCAGCTCCACAAGAG
>JAEWRS010000556.1 GCA_023398855.1 Bacillota bacterium | reverse complement strand
GTCTAAAGGGGCATAAATACCTGTTTGCCACAAGACAGGCCCTTATAAAGCAGGTGCCTGGAGAAGAATTTGAAACAAATAACAGGACCGTAGCTTCCACAAAGCTAACAGATGGAGATGTGCTTTTAAATGTCCAGCTTTTAAACAGGCAGACAGATGTGGTGCTCCAGACGTCGGCAGGCGTATTTTTACGCTTCCAGACGGAAGAGATTCCTGAAATGAAAAAGAGCGCAAGAGGAGTAAGGGGAATTAAGCTGGCTCCAGGGGAAGAGCTGGAGGCAGTGCATTTGTTAGGAGAGGACCCCATTATCACATATAAAGAAAAAGAGGTCCACTTAAACCGGCTGAAAATTGGAAAGCGTGATGGAAAAGGCAGCAAGGTACGCCTTTAGTGCTTTGCTGGTGCATACATTTCAATGAAATGTATGCACTGCGCGTACAAATGTGTTTTTCTGGCGAATAAATATTGATTTTTTTTTCACTTTGTTATAGGATAGTTAAGACTTTAGCATAAAATATGATTACAAAATGAAAAGAAAAGAGGAGAATATTATGGAAAAGAAATTGAGAGTCGGTGTTTTAGGTGCAACCGGTATGGTTGGACAGAGATTTATTTCTCTTCTTGAGAATCATCCATGGTATGAGGTGGTAACTGTGGCGGCAAGTCCGCGTTCTGCCGGCAGGACTTATGAGGAAGCAGTGGGCGACCGTTGGAAAATGACCACCACAATGCCGGAATCCGTGAAAAAATTATCTGTTATGAATGTGAATGAAGTGGAAGCAGTGGCTGCTGGTGTTGATTTTGTGTTCAGCGCTGTGGATATGACAAAAGAGGAAATCAAGGCCATTGAAGAAGCTTATGCAAAGACCGGTACACCGGTAGTATCCAATAACAGCGCTCACCGATGGACACCTGATGTTCCCATGGTGGTGCCGGAGATCAATCCGGAGCATTTTGAAGTCATTGAGGATCAGAAAAAGCGTTTGGGAACTGACCGCGGATTCATTGTGGTAAAACCTAACTGTTCCATTCAAAGCTATGCTCCTGTTTTAACTGCCTGGAGAGAATTTGAGCCTTATGAAGTGGTGGCCACCACCTATCAGGCAATTTCAGGAGCAGGAAAGACCTTTAAAGACTGGCCGGAGATGGTAGAAAATATTATACCTTATATAGGAGGGGAAGAAGAAAAGAGCGAGCAGGAGCCACTTCGCCTCTGGGGAAAGGTGGAAAATGGAGAAATCGTGAAAGCCAGTGAGCCGGTCATCACCTGCCAGTGTATCCGGGTGCCGGTTCTAAACGGCCACACTGCGGCTGTATTTGTGAAATTCCGCAAAAAACCCACCAAAGAAGAGTTGATTGACCGCATTGTTCATTTTAAGGGCTTGCCCCAGGAACTGATGCTGCCAAGTGCACCCAGTCAGTTTATCCAGTATCTGGAGGAGGATAACCGTCCTCAGGTAACCCTTGATGTGGATTTTGAAAAGGGAATGGGAATCTCTGTAGGACGTTTGAGAGAAGATTCCGTTTACGATTTTAAATTTGTAGGCCTGTCCCATAACACGGTCCGTGGAGCAGCCGGCGGTGCGGTTCTCTCAGCAGAGCTTTTAACTGCAAAAGGATATATAAAGGCCAAGGAATAAGTGGATTGTAAGACTCCCGTCTGAAAGGGTGGGGTCTTCAGTATAAAAGTATATGGAGGAAGGAAAATGGCATACAAGAAAGAGCTATGGGGAAACATGCCCGATGGAAGAGAAGTGTATTTGTATACACTTGTAAACAGTAACGGAGTTTCCGCGTCCTTTACGAATCTGGGTGCGGTCTGGGTTACCATGAATGTCCCTGACAGGAATGGGACGATGGTTGATGTGGTTCTGGGGTATGACAGTGTAAACCAGTATCTTTTAAACCCGCCTCACTTTGGAGCACCCATCGGACGGAACGCCAACCGTATCGGAGGCGCAAAATTCAGCGTTAATGGAAAAGAGTACAGACTGGAAGCCAACAACGGCCCTAATAATCTTCACAGCGGCCCGGATCTTTATCAGAGCCGCCTTTGGAATAGTGAGGCCGAGGAAAACGATTTGGGAACCAGTATCAGCTTTTCCTTGCTTTCGCCGGATGGAGACCAGGGTTTTCCGGGAAATGCCAATATTACCGTTACCTATACTCTTACCCCTGACGATTGCCTTGAAATATCTTATCACATGATCTGCGACGCAGATACAGTGGCAAACTTTACGAATCACAGCTATTTCAATCTGGATGGACAGGAAGGTTCAGATGTCATGAAGCAGCGCGTCTGGATTGATGGGGATGCCTATACAAAGACGGATGAAGGCTCTATACCGACAGGAGAGCTGACTCCTGTAAAAGGAACACCCATGGACTTTACAGTAATGAAACCCATCGGACAGGATATTCATGAAGAATATGAGGCATTGATTATTGGAAGCGGCTATGATCATAACTGGGCCTTAAATCATACGGATGGGGAGATTTCCTTGTGTGCTGCGGCTGAGTCAGATAAGACAGGGATTCGGATGGAAGTATATACTGATCTTCCGGGTATACAGTTTTACACAGCTAACTTCCTTGCCGATGGAATGGTGGGTAAAGGCGGAGTCACTTATGGAAAGCGCTGCTGCTATTGTTTTGAAACCCAGTATTATCCGGATTCCATAAACAAAGCAGAATTCCAGTCTCCAGTTTTAAAGGCAGGAGAGGAATATAAGACACAGACAATTTACAAATTTGTTAATATAAATTAAATTAACAAAAAGATAAACCAGGGACGCAGGGTACTGCGCCCCTGCTCTTTTGTGAAAGGACATCAGGTACATATATGAACAAAAAGGACGGAAAAGGGGTCAGGGTATTGTCGGCCCTAGGTCTGATTATTACAACAATCATATGGGGCAGTGCTTTTGTCGTGATGAAAAGCTCAGTAGAAGTGATTACTCCTGCTTATTTACTGGCGCTGCGTTTTACTATTGCGTCTGTCGGATTGGTAGCGGTATTCTGGAAGCGGGTGCAAAAAATCAGTAAAACAGATGTGCTGTGCGGCGGGCTTTTGGGCGTATTTTTATTCATCAGTTATTTTTTTCAGACCTATGGTCTTAAATATACCACTGCCAGCAAAAATGCTTTTATTACCACATTATATGTGATTCTGGTACCTTTTCTCCATTGGTTCTTTAATAAAAAAAGACCATCCAGAAACAATGTGGCAGCCGCGGTAATCGCGGTTTTCGGACTGGCTCTTTTGTCTCTTGAGGGAGATCTTACAGTGAACA
>JAEWRS010000507.1 GCA_023398855.1 Bacillota bacterium | reverse complement strand
ATGCCCAATGCTCTCCAGTCCGGGGTAATAGCAGGAACCGCCACCAGATCACCAGCCTCAAAGTCGCAGACCAGATCACCGGTTTCCAGAACCTCTGCCACGCATTCATGTCCCAAGATCAAATTGGGGGCCTTCCTTGACCCGCCTCCATACACCGTGTGGACATCAGAGGAGCAGGGGGTCACTGCAATGGGGCGGAGAATGGCTCCGTAAGGAGTAATGGCCGGTTCCGGTGCATCATACCAGCCGACCTTGCCAGGTTCGATTAAAACAAAAGCTTTCATAGGTTTTTCTTATATCCTTTCCAAATGATTGGATTTTAACGCCAGAATCTCCACATTCCGGCCAAATTTATCCTGTATGATTCCCGCAATCTCATCCGTATAGCCTGGTGCCACAATCAAAATGGCATCTGTTGGATCCGTATGGTAATGATCCGGGGCCACGATGGGAAGGTGGGAGGCAGGAGCATACTTCCCCTGCTTAAAGGGAGCGGAATCAATGATGTATCTGGCAAACTGTCCAACAGCTGTTGTGGAAGCCAGTGTAAATCCCTGATGGCTGGCACCCCAGACAGCCAGTTTTTTCCCACGCCCATTCAGATCATCAGCCAGTTCTCTCATCTCTCTGCCAATCATATCCAGGCTTTCTGCCAGGCCTGATATGTCTACGGCTGACTTTGGGTCAGCAGATACCGGCTGACCGTTCCCTGCCTTTCTTTTTCTAACGGTAACAGAAAGGGTATCCCGGTTCACCATCTCTTTCTCTTCTACCTGAAAACCGGCCAATTCCACCGCATACTCCAGAGTATCAAAGGTATAGTAAGCCAGATGGTCCCGGATCAATTCATAATATCCGTCATGCTCCAGTATATATTCCAGGCTTGGTACAGTAATCAGACCCACCCCATCCTCTGATAAATTGTCTGCAATGCATCGAAGCATTCCTACGGGATCCGGCTGGTGTTCCAGAAAATTAAAGGACAAAAACCCGTCATAAGGACCGCTTGCACTTCCGTCATCAGATGCCAGAACCGCACCCTTATTAGCAAACTGCTTCCAGACTGCAAGCCCTCTCTTCCTGGCAAGCCGCACCAGGCTTTCCCTGTTTTCTATCCCATAGGCTTTCACTGGAAACTCAGTCAGCACAGAAAGAAATTCTCCCTGGCCGCAGCCGGCCTCAATCAGCTTCTTTCCTTCCAGATGATAGGCTTCAATAAAATGCCGGTACTGGTCTCTTCTCAAATTCACCATTGTGGTGGTAAATCCGCCGGACCGGATCACATCCTTGTAGTATGGCACAGGCTCACAGTCAAACTGAACCAGACCGCAGGTTTCACACTGGCAAAGAGAAAGGGATATCCCATGCTCTTCCATCACCTCTTCCTGCCCGGGGATATCCTGAGCCGATGCAGGCATCCCATCAAGAGTCATCAAAGGTTTTCCCTTAAGCGGATTGCCGCACACAATACAAACCTTATCTCTCATACCACAAAAATTCCTCCATGTCAATATTTTTATGTCACAGACCATCAGGGACATCGCCCTGCATATCCTGTTGTATCCTTAGGAAGCGGGTAAGGGTTTTATAAACTGAGGATTAGCATACTGTACTCATCCCTTTGCCCCGCTCATCCGCCGGACCCCTTCCTGAAAACTCACAAGAGGCTTCCAGCCGGTTGCCCTTTCCAGTTTTTTAATGTCAGGAATAAGATTTGCCGGCCCCTCCGCATTGGGAGCCCTTCTTCCATAGCTGTAGCTTCCGTGAAAACCCATAACCTCATACATGGTTCGTATGTATTCCCTTAAAGGGCGGTTTTCTCCTTCCGGTCCAGCCACATTATAAATTCCGGAAACTGATCCTTTCTCCTGTTCCATCAAAAGTATCAGCGCCCGGATGCAGTCATCAAGATATAAAAAATTCCATATTTGCGTACACTCCCCCAGGGAAATATACTCTCCTATGCCAAATGCCTTAAGACAGCTTTCCACCAGGGACCATGGATGATCCCCCGGCCCATAAATGCTGAATATCCTGGCATGAATGTAATCCATCTCTGAGATACCGGCTTTCCTCCAGTCCTCGGTTTGCTCCGCAGCCCTATTACAAAAATCCAGTTTAGCCCTTCCGTATTCTGATACAGGTCTGCACTCTGTATCTTCTGCCATGGCTTCCCCATGAATTCCGTATTCTGCCTGGGAACCGCTGAATAGAAAGCGTTTGCAGCCAAGACGCCTGGCTCCTTCCAAAGCCCTTAAGGAATCCTCTGCATTCTTTTGCTGTACCTCTCGTTTCATCCGGTTCTCACTTCCAGAGCCATCCCAGCCAAAATGATAAAATGCCTGGCATGGCTCAGGAATCAGCTGATCCAACTCATGAAGCTCTTCCAAATCCTTCTCCAGCAGTATAAGTCCCTGGCGCTTTTCCACAAAGCTCCCCATATTATTGGAACCAGGCCGGACCACAGCATATACCTGGTTTTTCTCTTTTAACAGCCGATTGACTAATGCTCTTCCAAGAAAACTGGTGGCCCCTGTTACTACAATATTCAACGTTTTTCCTCCCCTGCTGTTTTTATTAATGAAGGTCCTGTCACTCTGTGATCCGGGAAATGATCATATTCCGGTCCATATCCTCATCAGAAAGGAAGGGAGAAAGATCCTCTAAAGGCGGTGAAATAAGGGTTCCGTCTAAAAGACGCTTTGCTGATGACTTGGGTTCAAAATTCTGATTCCTGCTTACAAAAATTTCACAGATAACAGGCCCTTTTGTTGCCAGCGCCGTCTCAATGGCGTTCTCCAGCTGACCGTTATGACGGGCACAGACATAGGGGTATCCATATGCACCGGAAAGCTTTTCCATATCCGGAAAACTTAGGTCATGACTATCCACTCCGATTCCCACCAAAGGCTCCCCAAAGAAATTCTTCTGAGTCTGACGGATGGAGTGGTACCCACCGTTATTGATGAGGAAAATCTTCACAGACATACGGTGATGTATAATGGTCTGCAGTTCCTGTAAGTTCATCTGAATGCTGCCGTCACCTGTTACCAGTATGACATCCTCTCCCGGCGCTGCCACATAGGCCCCAATGGCTGCAGGCAGATCATAGCCCATGGAAGCCACTGCTGAATTAGACAGGAACCGCTGCCCCTTCTTCATGATATACGCATGTCCTCCCACTACACAGGCAGAGCCATTCCCCACCACAGTAATCCTGTTTTCAGGAACCCTCTTGCTCAGTTCATGAACCATTGCATAAACATTGGCTCCCTCATCAGCTCCGCCGGTATAATGCTTTGGAAGAACCACCGGATAGGTTTCCTTCCAGGTCCGGCAGGTTTCGTTCCAGGTCATGGTATCAAGGCCTTTTCCGCCGGAAAACAGTGGCTGGTCAGTGGTTGCCTTATATTCAGAATCCAAAAGCTCTTCTAAAGCTTTTAAAAGATCCTTTACATGAGCGTGGACCGGCATATCTGCGTGAATGGAAGGCTTCTTTAACTCCTCACAATCAATATCATTAACAATCACATAGGCCTCTCTGGCCCAGGTAGTATAATTGTACCCCACCTGGCGGATGCTTAAGCGGCTTCCAAGAGAAAGGACCAGATCGCTGTTTTGAATGGCAAAATTTCCTGCCCTGTCTCCCATTCCGCCGCCCCGTCCAGTATAAAGGGGATGGTCATCTCCAATACAGTCCTGGCTATTCCAGCCAGTGACAACGGGTATCCCAAGCTTGTCCACTACCCGCATAAATACTTCATGAGCCTGACCGATGCGGATTCCGTTTCCCGCATTAATCACCGGGCGGGCGGAGGCTTTTATTTTTTCTAAAATGGCTCTGGCAGTATCTGCGGACACTTTTGGGGGAAGAACCTGACGTTGTTCTCCGTATCCAGCCTCGTCCTCTTTTATCCTTGCTTCGCTTTTACCAGCCCAGCCGTCTCCGCCCTGTTCATAATCTTCTGCCGAAAACCCAGCAAGATCCTCCGTCTCAATACAGGCTCCCTGGACATTTAAAGGAATGTCCAGCCAGCAGGGGCCAGGGCGGCCCGAATAAGCCAGGTAAATGGCCTTTTCCAGGGTGTAGCGGATTCTCATAGGATCAATCACCATCTCGCTGTATTTTGTCATACAGTCAACGGCCTTTGTTATGTCAAACTCCTGGTCACCCATAGCACGGATTCCCACTCCCGACCACCTGGCAGTCGTGTCATAGCGTACCTGACCAGATAAAATCAACATGGGAATGGAATCCAGAAACCCTCCCAGCACTCCCGTAATTGCATTGGTCCCGCCAGGACCTGTTGTCACGCAGACAGCAGCGATGCGGTCCTCAATTCTGGCATAGGCCTCTGCTGCAATAGCGCAGGCCTGCTCGTGATGATTATATAAACAATGCAGGCCTTCCTGATGTCCGAGCGCATCATTTAAATGCATGGCTCCTCCGCCTGTAA
>JAEWRS010000382.1 GCA_023398855.1 Bacillota bacterium | reverse complement strand
TTTCCACCTGCTCCGCCATGTTCTTTTTCATCAGTTCATCAATATGTTCCGTCATCCGGTTAAACGACCGGTTTAAGCTGGCGATCTCATTATCTCCTCCTGCATCTATGTATACCGGCTGAAATCTACCTTCCTGCACCTTTTTCATACCTGCCTGAAGCTGCTTAATGGGTTTTGTAATGCTGTCAGACAAGAAAATGGCAATGATACCGGCAAGAATCATCAGCGCCAGAGCCATGCCAATATACATAGCTTTCATGGCCTGTTCTCTTTTTACCAGTTCAGAGGTATACACAACCCCCACAATAGTCCAGCCGGTTTTTCCTGAACGAAAGGTGGTATAAATCTTATTTTCCCCATTCTTATCTTCATAGGAGATTCTTTCCTTCCGATCCAGAACCTCTTTCAAAAGTTCCTGCTTCACCCCGCTTAAGATCAGCTGCTGCTGGGGATGGTATACGATTTCCCCTTTCTGATCCACAATGTATACATAGCCTTTATTTCCCAGATGAATTGATTCACATAAGTTATTGATCACATCATAATTTAAATCTAAAATGAACAGCCCTTCCACCTGCCGGTTACCGGGATTCCTGATCCCCCTGCTGAGTGTTACCACCCATTTATAATCACCCTTTACCAGATTCTGGACATGGGAAGAGGAAATGACAATTTCACTTCCAGCCTCTTTTGCCTCCCTGTACCATTCCTTTTTTTCCAAATGCGCCCTGGTATTTATCTCCTTGTCTCCGCCATTGATAAAGTACCTTCCATTGTCCCCAAGAATCGCAATATTGTAAATATCCTTTCTCACCTGAAGAATTGTCTGGAATTCTTCCTTCAGATGAGGCCACACACCGTTTTCATCGTCACCAAACAAATATTCCCGCATGTCCCGGTTATTGACCACCACATGAGAAATATTTTCCATATGATCCACATAATTTTCAATGCTCAAATTCACCTGCTCAATCAGCCTCCGGCTGTTGTCCTCAGAGTTTTCCATTAAATTCTCTTTGGTATATTTTATAGAAAAGAACATGAATGCAGTTACAATGAGCAAAACCAGACATGAAAAATAGATGATCATGCTGGTGCGGATGCTTTTAAACCTTATTTTCCCAATCATCTTTTCCCTTCTGCCTGGTCACGGATTTTGCGTATTCCCTGGGGGTACTTCCTACAGTCTTTTTAAAAATAGAACTGAAATAATTGGAATCGCTGTATCCGCAGCGTTCTGCAATCTCGTAGGTTTTCATGGCGGTGTTTTGCAGCAGTTCTTTGGCCGCTTCCATCCGTACCTTTGTCAGAGCTTCTACAAACGTCATGCCAGTATGATTTTTAAATGCTGAGCTGAAATAGCTGACACTGATTGCCAGCTTGCCGCACAGCTCCTGCAGCGAAAGGCTGCACTCGGAATAATGTTCGGAGATATAATGAAGTGCCATGACTGCCCGCTCCTCTCCATAACTGCTGCGATTCCTGTTCATCATATCTGCCGCAGAATCAAAAAAGTCCAGGAGCTTGTTTTGCATTTCAGAGATATAACTACAGCCGTAAAGACCGGAAAACAGCTCTTGTCCCTTTAAAAAAATCTCATCATCCTCCATATTCAGACGTTCCAGTGCATTCATCACAGCTAAAATCAGACTCTGGCAGAGAATCACAACCCTGGTCCGGGAAAACCATTTTTCGCTGCACTCTGCCCTGATGGCGGAGATCTCCCGGCGTATCTCCTCCTTTAAATTACTTTGGACGGCTAAAACCAGTCTCTTGTCTTTGTCACATTTTTCAAATCCGACTTCCGAATGAAACCGGTAATTCCTGTATTGTTCCCATTCATATACATGAGACTCTTTTTCCAGATAAAGATAATCTTTCATTTCCATTGCCTTTTCATAAGAAAGATTAAGGCCGTTTAAATTCATGACAGCGGTCCCCAGCAAACAGAACACTTCAATCCCTAATCCGCTGCTGATAGCAAGTACAGCCATCCGGCATACGCTGCCCATGTTATCCTGACCCTCATTGCGGCCTTGCTTGATATACGCTACCATAGTTCCGTCATTCCCCTGAAAAGCCAGAACCCTCTCCGGGTATTTGGCTCTGGTAAATTCAATCATCTGCTCCAGCTCCATCCGGCTGACCGGCTCTCTTGGACAAAAAACCGCGGCACAGTAGCTGTCTCCCCGGAAATTAATTTTAAATTCCCTTAATTTTTCTCCTATTGCCTCTTCCGGCACCTTTCCCTGTGCCAGCTGAAGCAGAAATTGATTCTCCAGCAATAGATAGCTGTCTTCGTACCGGGTACGAACCTGCTGATTACTCCTCTCAGCCTCCAAAACCTCATGGATCTCCCTTAAGCTTTCCATTAACTCCGCCGATGTGACAGGCTTCAATATATAGGAAAATACATGATATTCCAGCGCCTTTTTTGCATATTCAAATTCTTCATACCCTGTAATAATTACTACTTTCGTGTTTTTGGCATGATCATATACATGTTTTGCAAGCTCCAGCCCATCCACATAAGGCATGCAGATATCGGTGAGAATCAGGCCAACCGGCTCTCTGTTAATAAATGAAATTGCCTCTCTTCCATTCTCGCAGGAACCAGCTAATTCAAACCCCAGCTCCTCCCATGGAATCTTCCTGGAAATCCTCTCCCGGATTAATATTTCATCATCCACCAACAATACTTTATACATATTTTTCCCCCGCCAAACAATCCTTCCGATGAAATCCCCCTCTGAAAGCATAGTCTGAAGC
>JAEWRS010000372.1 GCA_023398855.1 Bacillota bacterium | reverse complement strand
ATGTAACTAAGTGCATGGTGATTGCCATGGAACTGTATCACCTCTTGAGATTTGAGTCTGAGCTACTTGTTGTGTATGAGGATTTCTACAGTGAAAATAACCAAGACGAGATTCATTTTGTGGAGAGTTGTTTAAAAGGCATAGCCGATACAGAGGTTTACTCATTTTCGTGGAATTTCCGCCCTATGGAGCAAACCTATCCTGCCGCACTTGCCAATAATACCGATATACACAACTGCACCCGCAGGCTGTACCAAGCCGTAAAGATTGATATCCAGCGGCTGTTTCGAGAGATCATTCTCAGTGACATCGGCGGCAAATATGATTTAGGTTCAAAGATATTTATTATTAATACTACCACAGGGCAGATACTTTCGGGTATTCTGCTAAGTATGTCTATTGCCTTTCTGCGTATAAGCTAGTAATCCTTTTGCACATTATTGAAAAAGCATGTACTTCTTCCTCTGTTAAGGCTTCTTCAATTAGGTTCATAATTTCATTTCCAAAATCCTCAACACGATTTAAAAACGCTTTTCCTTCTTTGGTAAGTACAATATTATAAGAGCGGCGGTCCTTTATCTGTCTTTCCTGAATAATATACTTTTTTTCCAGCAAACGCTTTGTTAATTTTGAGATTCCAGATTGCGAGATACCTTTCATTTCAGCAAGTTCTTTCGTGGTTTTCGCCCCCTGCTTATTCAACGCATCAAGTATATAGTATTGTGCCGTTGAAACTCCCTCAACATTGAACCGATTTGAATCTGATACAATCATACATTGAAAGGGAACATAGCTTTCCTCTAATTCCTTTATAGCCATGAAATTAACCTCCTATTTTTCATACATATACTTTTTCAGGTGCTTTCCTGTTAAAGAATCCTGACAATTGATTAAATCCTTTGGCAATCCTGTAAACATAATCTTACCACCATTCTGTCCTGCATAGGGGCCTAAATCAATAATCCAATCAGCCTGGCAGATAATATCCAAATTGTGTTCTATGACAATAAGAGTGGAATTTTGTTCTACAAGGCGATTCATTACATGAATCAACTGTTTGATATCAGCCATATGCAAGCCTGTTGAAGGCTCGTCCAAAACATAAATCTGACCACCGTTTTCAAGTTCAGAAGCAAGTTTAATTCGCTGTAATTCACCACCTGAAAGCGTATTTAATGGTTGTCCTAAAGAAACATAAGTGATCCCTACGTCTGAAAGCCGTTTTAGTACTGTAACGATTTCTTTTTCCTGAAAAAATTCTAAGGCTTCTGTGACCGTCATTTTAAGAACATCGGCGATATTCTTTCCTCTTAGCTGATAGGCAAGCACTTCGTCCGTATAACGGTTTCCGTGACATTCCTCACATACGGTAACGATTGTATCCATAAATGCCAAATCTGTATAAGTGACTCCCAGACCTTTGCAGGCAGGACAAGCACCTTGTGAATTGAAACTGAATAGGGAGGCACTTACACCGTTCCTTTTTGCAAATAGTTTTCTGATCATGTCAAAGATACCCGTAAAGGTCGCTATGTTGGAACGTTTTGATGCTTGAATCCCTTTTTGGTCAATAAAAACAGTTTCAGGATACAGCCGTGGCAATACTCCATTAATTAGCGTACTTTTTCCTGAGCCGGCAACCCCGGTTACAACAGTCATAACTCCTTTTGGTATTTCAACTGAAAGATTTTTTAAATTGTGCAGTGTTGTATTGTGAATAGAAAGCCAACCTTTGGGGACACGTGTATCAGGTTTTAATTTGGGGCAATAGGATAAATACTTTCCTGTGATAGTATCCGCTGCTTTAAGACCATCTAAGTTTCCTTGATATACAATTTCCCCTCCGTGGGTTCCCGCACCTGGCCCCATATCAATAATATGATCTGCAATTTTTATCATGTCCGGGTCATGCTCTACGATCAGAACAGTGTTCCCTTTGTCACGCAATAACCTCATAAGCTCATTAATTTTGCTTATGTCATGAGGATGAAGCCCCATACTTGGTTCGTCAAAAATGTAAGTGAGGTCAGTCAAGCTGCTGCCAAGCTGGCTAACCATTTTAATTCTTTGTGACTCCCCGCCTGAAAGTGTAGCTGTTTCTCTGCTTAAACTTAAATAGCCCAGCCCTATAGATATCATGTGCTGAATCCTGTTTACAAGTTCTGAAACAATGGTAGCAGCGACGGGAGCATGAACGGACCTGACAAAATCCAAAAGCTCATTTATCTGCATATCCGCACATTCCGCTATATTTTTACCATTCACTTTACAAGATAATACGTTATCATTCAAGCGCGTTCCATGACAGTGAGGGCAAGCCTGTTTTACAATAAACCCCTCGATTTCTTTTCCATATCTGACCTTTTCGCCATCTTCTTTTTTAAGAAAACTCCGTTCAATGCGTGGAAACAACCCCTCATACAATGAGGTTTTATGCCATTCGGGAGTGGGATTTTTGACCTTAATCCCGTCACCGTAAAGCAACAGCTCCAATTCCTCGGAAGAATAGTCTTTCAATTTTTTATTGTTATCAAAAAAGCCTGAATAAATATAGCGGGTTAATCGCCAGCCTCCGGGTTCAAAAGTTGGAAAACGGATAGCTCCCTCATGTAAGGATTTATTCTTATCTAACAGCCTTTCCATATCAATGGTTTCAATTTTCCCCAGGCCCTCACAATGTTCACACATTCCAGACGGATTGTTAAACGAAAAAACGTCGGAATAACCTACAAATGGTTCACCTGTACGGGAAAACAATAAACGTAATACAGAATAAATATCAGTAATTGTCCCAACCGTTGAACGGGCATTACCGCCTAATCGTTTTTGATTAATAATAAAGGCTACGGACAAATTTTCGATACTGTCCACATCGGGCTTTCCGTAATGTGGCATACGGTGGCGGATAAAACTGGTGTAAGTTTCATTTAATTGTCTTTGGGACTCTGCCGCTATTGTATCAAATACCAAAGATGATTTCCCTGAACCGGAAACACCTGTAAAAACCGTGATTTTTTTTTTGGGTATCAGAACATTTATATTTTTTAGATTTCGTTCCCTTGCACCTGATACCTTAATATAATGATCAGACATTCTTTTACCTCGCTGTTTTTATATGATACAGTTAATATATGGGTGGGTTAACTATATGTTATCACGTTGCTTTTTATATTGCAATGATAAGAGCGAGTTTTTTTCTGCCATCACAGAAATAGTTGGGATGGATTTGAAGATACAGGGTGTGATTTTACTGGTTCACCTGAGTAGTAAAAATCATGTCTCTCTTCGGAGATAATGGAAGGGTTTTCAAAAAAAGAAATTGTGAATAAGTCCACCCACCATCAAAAATGATGGGATATTTTTCAGACACTATGTTGATAATGCGAAAATGGTGTGCTACACTTTCCATAAGACACCTTGCTGTCTATATAATGTATATAAAGCATTTAAAGAAGAGTGGTATAATTTGTGATAATTACTTGGGGTTATTATTTTTAAAAATAAAAATACATAGGAGGATTTTTAAATGGCTGCATATCATGTTGGCGTTGTAGGTGCCGGTAATATGGGGGTTGGCATCGCACAAAAAATGGCACAGGAAGGTCTAATGGTGACACTTGTTGACCTGAATCAGGAAATGGTTGACCGTGGATTAAACATCATTAAAAAAGCACTTCTGCAGGGTGTGGACCGTGGAACCCTGAAAGAGGAACAGATGACTGCGACAATGGAAAGAATTCATGGGACGCCTGATTATGAAGAACTGAAAGATATGGACCTTGTTGTTGAGGCTGTATTTGAAGACAAAAAGGTTAAGTCTGATCTCCTGAGACAGCTTGATAACATTTGTTCGCCCAAAACTATTTTGGCAACAAATACGTCCGGTTTTTATGTGAAAGATCTTGCCTTAGTAACCGAAAGACCAGACAGAGTAGTGGGAATGCATTATTTTTACCCGCCTGCTAAAAATCGTCTTTTGGAGATTATTACTCATGAGGGCACCAGCGAAGAAACAATAGTACTTACAGATTTGATCGGTAAGTTACATGGAAAAATGAATATTCTGGTTAAAGACTCTCCTGGCTTTGCGGTTAACCGTTTCTTTGTTCCCTTCCTGACATCCGCGGTCCGTATTCTGGAGGAAGGTATTGCTAATATCCCTACAATTGAAAAAGCAGCAAAAGATGCATTTTCAATCGGAATGGGACCATTTGAACTGATGAATGTTACCGGTATCCCTATTGCTGCAAATTCTTCCGACACCTTGGGTAAGGATATGAGTGAGTTTTATAAAACACCTGACCTGCTGCGGAAACAGGCCGATTCCAAAGAATTATGGGATTTATCTGGTGATATTGAGGAATCCCAAATTGAGTCTATAACCGATTATCTATATGGAGTAGTGCTAGGAGTTGCCTGTGAGATGGTCGATGAAGGTGTTTGCTCCAAGGAGGATTGCGACCGTGGTGCTAAGATTGGACTAAGGTGGCGATTTGGACCATTTGAACTGATCAATCGGGTGGGGATTCATAAGATCTACAGATGTGTGGAGGCAATCAGCAAAAAGTATCCTGGATTCCCTATTGCTGAGAATCTGAAAAAACAGGCTGATCTTGGAAAACCTTTTGAGTTTTCTTATGTTGATATGAATATCAAGAATGGAATTGCTTATATTACGCTGAATCGACCGGAGGCAATGAATGCCTTGAATGTGGTGTCAGTTGCTCAATTAAATGAAAAATTTACTGCAGCTGAAAAAGACGGCAGCATCAAGGCGATTGCATTTAAGGGGGCAGGAAAATCTTTTGTGGCTGGTGCTGATATTAAATTTTTTATTGATAACATCCGCAACAATGCTATTGATAAAAATGTATCTTTCACCAGTGACGGACATAGCCTGCTCCGTAGGATTGAAACTTGTAAAAAACCCACTGTTGCTATTGTGGCTGGCCTTTCTCTGGGAGGCGGAAGTGAACTGGCACTTGCATGCCAGGCTATTGTAGGAACAGAAGGTGCGAGCTTTGGTTTCCCTGAAACAGGAATTGGCATTTATCCCGGACTTGGCGGAATGATCCGTTCAGCCAGAATTATCGGAAAAGATCTTGCAAAATATTATGTGCTTACAGGCAAGACTATCCGTGCCAAAGATGCTGAAAAGCTGGGTATTATTACTGTAATGACGACAATACCTGAAATTGAATCAGCGGTAGAAAAGCTAGTTGCCTCAAAGATTCCTGACAAATACAAGAATGAAAGGAATGATTTGTCTTTCATCAAATTAGCTGAAGTTGTTAATGAAAAGAACCTGGACAAGATTCTTGGCGGGGAGTTCCCTTCTGGAGTAGAGGAAGATTTGGCAAAGCAAACAATATCAATTCTTAAATCCAAGGCACCTATGGCCATTAAAGTTGTAAATGAACTTATGGCTGCACAGGAAAAGGTTGATATTGATGAAGCAATTAAGATGGAGCTTTCCAGACTCACTGAAATTTTCTCGACAGAAGATGCATTGGCCGGACTGAGCGCTCGTCCTGGTGATAAAGTGCAATTTTCGGGTAAATAAATATGATGTAGGCAAACTTATCCCCTTACCCCTTTTGTAAAGCGGTTTAACGGTACTTTCCAGAGTTACGCCTTTTATGGACGATATCTTATGATTATGTGAAAAATTGCGCTGGAGTGTATTTATATATATCACACATCAAATAAAAAGAGCAGACACGGCAAAATGTTTGGCGAAAGAACTGGTGTAGACGAGGTTGGTGATATTTGGGACAGGTTTTTCAAGGCTCTCCCGAATATCTCCTATATCCCACAGGGACGGTGGATTGGTGTCTCCTATGAAGGCGATGCCCCAAGAGGCTATTCCAGTTATTTTGTTGGTGCAGAGGTGAGAAAAGGGAGAGAAAATTCCCTATATGCAAAGTGGCAAATGCTTGTACGGGAATACGTTGTTTGTGGATTTGTTACATCTGATATCTCTTATGTAGAATTGTGGATTCCTTTTAAGGAACGGAAAAACGAAATCATTATTCTGGAGGAAAAGCAAATGAGCATTTACGAAGAAGGATTAAAGTTAATCGAAGAAAAGTTTGGTAATGGCAAAGACAATATAATTTCCCTTGCAACAATTGCACGGGAAGCAGGTGCCAACGGAGGGCCTCGCCCTGTTGTCCGCAGTGTTGATGCCTATTATGAAGATGGCGTATTTTATATTATGACAAACAGTAAATCAAACAAAATGCTGCAAATCTCACAAAATTCTGAAGTTTCGGTTGCGGGGTGTTTGGAAATGTTCACTGCCAATGGAATAGGAGAAAACCTTGGCTGGGTGCTTGACCCTAATAATGCTGAGATAAGAACCAAGCTCCGCACATCTTTTGCTAACTGGTACGATATGGCCAACAATGAAAAGGATGAAAACTGTTGCATTTTAGCAATCCGTCTTACTAAGGGAACATTAAACGTTAATCATTGGGAAAAGCTTTATCATATGGATTTTATTAATAAGACTGATATGAAACATGGTGGCATTCTTTAAGCAGTGTAAAGGTGCCTCCAAGCAAATGAAACTTTTTTATTGGTAAATTAGAGGAATGATTACTTATTCTTTAAGTATTCGTATATACTATTAATGTTTAAATCTGATTCAGCCATATTCTCAGCTATGTCCTCGGTAAGCTCTTTTGCAAGATGAAATTCTGTCTTATCTGCCAGAAAAATTCTTGCTCTGGGACGGGGGACCATGCCTTGAGGGCCTGCACCTGTAATATAGTTAATAATGACAATCACATCCATCATTGAGTCATCATTAACATCTCGAAAGCCTACAGATTCCACACTGTCAAAAAGGCCTGAATCATTATCTGTTCTGTTATTTTCATCATAATAGGGGAAGGAGTATGCAACTTTGTTGTCCTTCATTAAATAGAATGAAACATCTTCGAAATCAGCACCGGCTTCCGGGCTATAAGAAATAAACCGTACTTCTCCCCAGTCATTTAATTTAACATCAAAGGATTGTTCTGGTATAATCCGGTTTTCGTCCAATGCTATTTCAGTTTCAGATACTTTGGTATCAGCGGAAGCTTCCATATTTATGCCTGATGGATTGTCATTTGATTTCTGGCAGCTTGCTGATAAGCAAACCAACAGCAATGATGCTGTAAATAAAGCCACTACTTTTTTCATGCGGTACCTCCTGATTTCCTGTGACTTGAAAGGGAAAGAAAGCCTGGTTTACACATTCTCTGCCGTATAGAATGATCGTACTATTTAATATAACATTTCTGATTGCTTATTTCAAGTTTGATCATAGTATATATGATCATAGGAAACTTTGTGGTGACAGTATGATTGATACCGGTATATTATCAGGAGGTAAAATTATGGTAAGTCATCAAGATACAGGGGAAAAGTAATAGCTCTAAAGGTGATTATATGGAAGCGTTTGGAATAGAGGGGGAGATCAGGAGTTACTAACTATCAGTGTTAAGCTGATAGTTTTTTTGTTTTTACCAAGTATACAGATATTTACAAGAAAATCCGTGCTTAATAAGAAGGGAGAAAAATCATATGAGCAAAGATAGACAGCCGGCATGAAATCCTGGAGATAAGATAATTTATGGTGAAAACGATGCACATGTATGGTATGATACCATGGAAGAAGCACTTATATATGCAGAATTTACACTGTCCAAGGAGGTGGCTTAACTATGGGGCCATTATTGGGATTATTTTTTATTGTTGTAAATGTCATTTATATAAAGCAGATAATAAACGACCGAGTTATGGCGCTCAAGGATATGATGACTGGAAGTGTGGTGATCACCCATGCAGCGGGGTGAATATGTATTCAATAGAAAAGAAGAATAATGGAAATTAAGTAAGTGCTAGAAAGGGGTTTTATGAAAATAGGAAACAGACAATGAATTAAAAAAGCAACTTGCAAATCTAAATGCTGTATGAAAGACTACCTTGTTAAATCATGAAAAAGATAATACAGGTCTAAAATAGATGTTGTTGTGAAAATGATAAGGAGTTATTTCTGCAGGTCGTAGATGATTATAATAGAACCTGGAACAGTATATAAAGTTAACTTGAGTTAAGGTGATGTATTAAAAGGAGATCATGATAATTATGCTTAGAAAATATGTATTTGCACTGGTAGTAACAACCTTTGTTGTGCTATTAATGGGGTGTGGCAATGGACGAAAAGAGACAGCAGTGCCCCAAACAGAAGAGAGTATGACTGCTGACGAAGACGTAGCAGAAAGCTCTGAAGGTGAAACAATTGGAGCCTTAGAGAAAAGCCATAGTGCTGAAGCAGACAAAGAAAGCCCTGCTTCTGAGAATATGGATTATTATAGTGTGTGTACCTCAAAGTCAAAGCAGGAGGTAGAGGCATTTGCGGAGGCAGTGAAGGCCAGCATCTTGAATGATGACTGGGCGGCGGTTTCTAAGATGACAGCTTATCCAATTACAATACAAGGAGTAAAATACGTTGATGCGGAAAGTCTCGCGGACTCAGAGATTGCTTTAAGTGAGGAATATAAACAGGCATTGGAGGCAGCCTCTTGCGAGAACCTTTTTGCTAATTGGCAGGGTATAATGCTTGGAGATGGTGAAGTATGGATTGGAGAGGTATTGGATAAAGATATGCAGTCCCAGGGATTGAAGATTATAGCTATTAATGCGGAGAAGTAATAAGCAGAACAGATGCTTACAGCAGGGAACTCTGTATGGAAATATTTGAAGCTGAAATCAAAAAAGATGAATTGAGCCTTGCTGTCTGCATGTTATTTGTATGCTTTTATACTTATTAAGTTATGGGTCAAATAAATAAGATAATGAACGAAATATGTAATTGGCTATGGGAGGTACCATGAGCGTTATTATTAGAGGCTACACTGATAAAGCAGGCTACACCGAAGATTTTAAGAAAGTTTGCGATTTTTTAATACGCATTAATAAGGACAAAGTCATTACGCCCAACTATTTATGGGCAAGGTGGGTATGGCAATTTGGTCCATATATGAGTTTTGAGCATTTAACACATATTGGAATTGTAGAAGATAATGAAATAGTTGTTGGATTAGCCACTTATGAAGGTGATCTGGGTGAAGCTTATTTTTGCTTGGATGAGAATTACAATTACTTAAAGCCACAACTCATTGAATATGCACTTCAAAACCTGAATTCAAACGGAGAAATTAAAATTACATTACCAGACGGCGATTTCGCATATCAGCAAGCTGCCATTCAAAGGGGCTTTGTCCCAACTACGCAAAAGTCTTCAGTTGCAATGATTGATATTAGCAATCATAGTTATACGCTTCCGGAAGGATATAGAATAATTAGTTTTGATGATAAGGGCTTTGATATTGAACGGTATTACAATGCAATATGGAGAGGCTTTAACAACCAACGGCAACGTAATGAACGAGAAAAAGAATCCATGAAAAACCGGGAAGGCTTTGACGCTCCGCATTTAGACTTGAATTTGCGAATATTAGTTGTTGCCCCGAACGGAGATTATGCAGCCCATTGTGGAATGTGGTGCATTCCAAACAGCAGATATGCTTATGTTGAACCAGTTTTTACTCTTCCAGAATATAGAAAAATAGGGTTGGGTAAAGCAGCTGTTCTTGAAGGTGTTAATAGATGTGGAAAACTTGGCGCGAAACAGGCTTATGTTCTTTCAGCACAGCAATTTTATTATAGCATTGGTTTTTATCCCATCCAAAATGAAACCTGGTGGATAAATAAAATCAAAACTATGTGAAGAATAAAAGTAACAGGCATTGTTGCTGCAAATTATTTGGGAAAAATTGAAGAAAGAGCGAAAGTGAAAATCAAGATGCTGTAATCTGTAAAAAACGGATGAATATCTTAAAGGGCAGGCTGTGCACTCCAAAAAATATGGAGTGCAATATGGGATGAGTCAAAGGGTATAAATTATACCCTGCCAACATTAAAATACCAGTTAGGTATAACATCTTTTTTAGCGGGAATCGCTCTGTAACCTGCTTTGACCATGGCTTCCATGAAGCATTGTGAAGTAATCTGTTGTCCAATTTCATCCGCTGTAAAGAGGTTGAAGCTCGCCTTCAGACCATAAGCAGTCTGTTGATAATTAATGCTTGGAATCATCTTATAATTAAAAAAGATGTGATCGATCAGAATATACTGATCAGGTAGAGATAGTTCAGAAAAATGATTAATTTTTATCATAGTACGTTTCCTTTCGTTTTTAGGTTCTGGCGTGAGCCTTCAAGTTAATTATATGAGAAACATAAATAGATATGTCAAAAAATTGAAAAAGCTTCAAAATTAGAGTAACAAGGAGGTATAGCTTTTAAGGACTCCTGATAGGACCGATTTTATGGGAAAAAGAAAGCACAACACCAACAACACCTGCAGAGTATCCAAGAGATTTAGACGGGATCATGAGAGATCCTGGAGACCACGTTCTTTTAGCCATACAAAGAATGTTCTCCAGCTTTCATGATCTTTTTTCATGCCATTTTTAAAGCTGAGATGGATTGATGGCTTGTTTCGGAGCACTTACAGTTGATTTCTAAATAAAGGCGCAGATTTAACAGAAAAACTCAATCTGAATTCTTTGTAAAATATATGTTAAATAAGTAAAAATATATTGATATAAATTTGTCGATGTTATATAATCTACATATAACTTGAAGGAGGTATACATAATGAAAGGTTTTGGAATGCTCTCTATTGATCAAGGGGGTTGGATTGAAAAAGACCGCCCGGAATGTGGGGTTCTAGACGCAATTATCCGTCCAATCGTACTCGCTCCATGCTCCTCTGATAACCATCTTCTCCACGGTGGTTTTGGAGACCGTAAAGATTTAATTCTCGGACATGAGGCCGTAGGAGAAATAGTTGAAGTCGGTAATTTGGTCAATAATTTTAAAATAGGAGATATTGTTGTCGTACCTTGTACCACTCCCAATTGGCTTGCCGAGAACGTACAGGGGGAATATAATGCGCATGACGAAGGACTCATGAAAAGTTTTAAGTTTCTTGGTTCCAAAGACGGTACTTTTGCGGAATACTTTCATGTTAATCAGGCAGATGCCAATCTAGTCCTTTTACCAGAAAACATTTCGCCAGAAGCTGCTCTAATGACAGTTGACATGATGTCTACTGGCTTTCATGGTGTGGAAAACGCTAATGTCAGATTCGGTGATAAGGTTGTTGTAATTGGAATAGGGCCTGTTGGCCTTATGTCAGTTGCAGGAGCTAAATTGCATGGTGCTGGTCAACTGATTGCAATCGGAACTCGTCCCAATTGCGTTGAAATTGCAAAGGAATACGGGGCAACAGACATTGTAAGTTACAA
>JAEWRS010000351.1 GCA_023398855.1 Bacillota bacterium | reverse complement strand
GCCCAAAAGGCATATAGTGAAGCAATTCAAAAGTTTGATAGTGGGGAATATCAAAGAAATACCTTGGATGATATGCGTTTTGCGCTTGAAATGCTAATTAAAGACCTTCTTGGAAATGAACGATCTTTAGAAAACAATAAGAATGAAATTTCTGCAAAATTAAAACAAGAAAATGTATCAAGTGAGTTTCGCAATATGGTAACAACTTTGATTACATTTTTTTGCTTATATCAGAATGACCATGTTAAACACAATGATGATATTAAAGAAAATGAACTTGAATATACTATTGAATTTACAAGCACAGTTATGAAATTTTTAATTAAAACACTTGGATAAAACACCGACCGGTGCAACAATAAAATACGAATTACGTTTTGTCGTTTTTCTAATCTTTTCTTTCTTATATTATTACTATTTTAATATAAAAAAGCGACAAAACTATTCTGATTTGTATTGTCGTTTTTGGAGTTTTGTCGTTTTTTAATATAAGCGACAAAACCCACCCGGCCTAGTCTTTATAAGGGTTTCAGGACTTCCGGAGTTTTGTCGGGAATTTTTCGGTTATATTTCACTGCTGTTTTGTCGTTTTTCACTGTTTTTACCGGAAAACCGAAAAACTTAAATCATGGGGTTTTGTCGTATTTCTATTTAATACTATCATTAAGTATATCATTTACAAACGAGACAATCCCATTCAACTAGAGGTGAATATGTAGATAAAATAATATCTGAACTTACTTCATTATTTGAAGAATATTCTGCAGCCATTTCAGTATACAGTGCTTTAAAGGAGGTTTTGCCTGGAATGGCCATCTTACCAATACAATAGGGGCAGAATGCGTTCCCATCTACTCTATCTTTTACAGAGCGCCTTTCCATGCTATAGCGCACTTTGGACAATCCCATGTAATAGGTAGACTATATGTTGTTCATAAATAACTATATAACATTGGATATGCCCACTTCTGTGCTGCCGATCAAAACGGAGACGGCGCTGGCTTTCTAGCTGCAGTGATCGCTGGCTTACCGACTCCCGATCAGTGGTTACTCTTAACTTCTGTTGGCACCATAATAAAAATCGGTTTTGACGCTTTTCTCTCCCTATCTCCACCTCTATCTCTCTATATATAGTTAATAAAAAAGCGACAAAACCCTTTCAGTCCTTAGTTTTCTATACTTCCCAGACTTCTGGAGCTTTGTCGGAAATTTTTCAGTTTTTATCTTAGCATTTCTGCACTTGCTCTTTATAACCGATATCTTTACCTTACAGAATCCTCATTCCATCCTCATTCACGATATAGCCATCAGGTGTTACCGTATTCCTCAGCATGTGTCCATAATATCTATCTTCCTCTTGTGACAGGTAATAATATGCATTCTTGTATTCACACCAGCCAGTTAGCATTGATCCATCCGCTCCAAAATAATACCAATCATCCTGATAAAGTACCCAATCAGATTTTATCATTTTTCCGGTTCCCGGATCTAGCCAATACCATTTCCCCTCCTGCTGCAGCCAACCAGTCATCATATAGCCAAGTCCGTCGAAGTAATACCACTCTTTATTAATATGTTTCCAGGACACACTTGGATAACTGCCATCTTTATTTTGATACCACCAGCCAACATCATCCTTCTTCCATGAACCAAGAGTCCCTGAAGAAGAGGATGATGATGAAGATCCTCCCCCACCCGAACCGGAAGAGCTCACAGAGTTAATAGTAATAGACTTACTAATCCTTTGAGAGACAGAACCCAACCGTATTTCGCACTCATACATTCCACTGTTGGATTTCTGTACATTCAGTTTAGTTAATGTTTTCCCACTCTCTCCTGCCAAAAGAGACTTATTAAAATACCACTGATATGCGATAACATCCCCTCCATCAGGATCGATCATGAGTGTTAACGTATCACCTGCGTAAATAGATTCTTTCCCAGATATGACTGGGTAAGAGGAACCTGTTGGAAAACCATCAAGGTTCTCATACACAGCTCCATCCTCTACCAGCAATAAAAGTGGCGTGGTAAAACTCTCCCTCTCAATACTAGGTTTTATTTTGGGTAATAAGATACTTTTAAGGCTTTCACAACCATAAAATGCATCACTCTGCACCCAGGAAACATGCGTTAAGTCCACTCCCACAAGTTGCTTGCAGCCTGCAAAAGCATACATCGATATTTCATTCAGGTCAGAAGACAAATTAGTCCCTTTTTTCAAAGTAAGATTATCACACCCACTAAAAGCATAGCGATCCAGTGAAGATACATGTGTCAAATCCACTTCTGACAACTGCTTACAGTCTTGAAATGCATACATTGGTATTGATTTCAGCTCCGGTGACAGATTGGTCCCAACTTCCAATGTAAGATTTTCACAACCATTGAAAGCGTAATACTCCAGAATTGAAACATTCGTCAAATCCACTCCCGACAACTGTTTGCAACCTTCAAACGCATACATTGGTATTACATTTAGTTCCGGTGATATGTTGGTTCCAGCCGCCAATGTAAGATTTTCGCAGCGCGTAAAAGCACAGAATTCCAATGAAGAAATATATGACAAATCCAATCCGCTCAACTGCTTGCAGTCCTGAAAAGCATACCTTGGAATTTTAGTTAACTCAGGAGATAAGTTTGTTCCTACTGCCAATTTAAGATTTTCACATCCTGCAAAAGCCCGCTCCCCCAATGAAGTAACATGCGTCAAATCCAATCCAGTCAACTGCTTGCAACCCACAAAAGCATACTCCGACACTTCATTTAATCCCCCGGATAAATTGGTTCCTTCCGCTAATGTAAGATTTTCACAGCTGGCAAATGTACTTCTGCTTATTGATATGACACGGGATAAATCTAAGCCAGTTAACTGCTTACAGCCAACGAAGACTTCATGTGGAATTGTTTTCAATTCAGGAGATAGGTTGGTACCTTCTGCCAAAGTTAAATTTTCACACATATAAAATGCATTTTGCTCTAACAAAGTAACATGAGACAAATCTATGTCAGACAGTTGCTTACAGTAGGCAAAAGCATACAAGGAAATTCCTTCCAAATCGGGGGATAAATTGGTTCCGGCTTTCAAAGTGAGATTCTCACATCCTTTAAAAGCCCCAGGACCGATTATCGATATATTGGACAAATCAATTTCAGTAAGTTGCTTACAGTCATCAAACGCACTGGCTGGTATTTCACTCAGAGATATCGGCAAAATAACTTCTTTCAAAGTCTGGGAATTAGCAAACGCATAGGTAGGAATTGTCGCGTTATCTACATCACTCAGATCTAAAGTTTCTAATCTGCTTAGGTTCATATTTATATAATGATAATCAGACGACCCTAATATTCCGGATACAGTAAGATCCCGTATTTTTTCCTCAGATACAAACTGAGGATTTGCCTCAATGAAAGTTTTCAATTGACCAGGCATTACGCCACTTATCACAATTGAACTCCCCATCTGTTCTGTTAATAAAGCGTTGGATGATGTTGCATTAGATGGTGTAGCCGATATGCCTTCTATATTGGTTAATGACAATACTTTACCAGTACTATAATCCGCCATTGCTGTACTATGCAAAGAAACAATTGCAAGACAAACCCCCGTTATCATTCCCCAAATTAAACGCCTTCTCATAATACTCATAAAATATTCCTCCTCATTCGTTTACAAAAAATCTCTCAAGGCAAATCATTGTACTGCAACAATACTTATAAACTATACTATAATATAAAGCTAAGTTAAATTCAATTAGTAGCAATGCCTTAGGTATAATATATTTTAAAGAGCCACCCTAATTGTGCAATACCGATACATTTAACAGCAAATCATGTTTCATATCAGTATTTTCGGCTGGAGGTGCGTTTCTCGTCCTACAATGCCTTGTACTCCTCTTTCGGCGCGTCCATCTGTGGGGAGCTTGCCACCCGCCCAGCAGATGGTCAAAGGTAGCCCGCGCAGCTCTGTGGAGCTGGATGTCGGCCTCATGCTCCGCAAGGCATTTGCGGCTGTACCGCGCCGCCTTATAAGCGTCGAAGAGCGGGCGGGTTTTGGCGTTGTCCACAATGGCCCCTTTCAACTCATTGTTGCGGGCCATTGCCACCTCCGTCGCCTTGATTTTGTCGGTTAGCGCATGGGAGCGGTCAACGGCCCTGGCGGCCCGCCGCTCCAAATCCTCATATTGTAGCAAGACCTTTTTCTGCAAAAATTGAAGGGTTGCAGCCATCTGCTTTAGGTTGAAAATCTTGGTCCACCGCTCATAGCCGAGGCCTTTGCCCTCGCCCAGCGTGTCAGACCCCGCAAGCGGGTGAAGAATTCAGCGGCCCCGGCCTCACGGAAACTAATGGAGCCGCCCCTGTATATGAATAGCCTGTAGGAACTCGTCAAAGCTGGCGGGCTGCTAGGCTAGGCAAGCGTCAATCTGCGCCACAAGGCGCTGCTGCTAGGTGGGCGGTCTGCGGTTGTCCAGCCACTCGCCATAATATTCGGCTGGGCGATATACGACAGGCCCCATTCCAGACAGATACGGTCAGTATTCATAAAAAATGTTGCATTTTTCTGCGCATTCCTCTACAATACGGACAAGGCTCCTTTCTCCTCTTTTGATAATATAACTTCTTTTTTGGACTCATAGCATAAGAGTTTTGACACTCGGAACAAGTCCACCAAACACTATCCGAATAATTTTCTATAATATCATCTGGATCAATAAAGAGCCAGTTACCTAAATTCCATTCCTTCATCAAATCAGAATGTAATACTT
>JAEWRS010000316.1 GCA_023398855.1 Bacillota bacterium | reverse complement strand
AAGGTATACCCGAAGGGTGTTTCCTCTTTCCTGCCCAGTTTTTTTGGCATAAAGGGATACCCGAAGGGTGTTTCCTCTTTCCTGCCCGGTTTTTTTGGCATAAAGGGATACCCCATGGGTCTATTTTACGCCATAAATATCATAATAAGCATCAATTGCCCCTTTTATGGTATCATCAATGATAACGTGACCATCATACTCCCTGTTATACAAATGCTCAATGACTTCTGCCATGGAAACGATGGCGGCGGCTTTGAATCCGTACTTTTCCTGGATTTCATCCAAAGCTCCCTTATCTTCTTTACCCTTCTCCATACGGTTTAAGGATACCATAAGGCCTAAAATCTCCACATCCCCCTGAGCTTTGATGATAGGGAAGGTTTCCTCAATGGATTTTCCTGAGGTGGTCACATCTTCAATGATCACCACACGGTCCCCATCCTTTATGGGACTTCCAAGAAGAATTCCTGCATCACCGCCGTGATCTTTCTCCTCTTTTCTGTTTGAGCAGTATTTGATCTCTTTTCCATATAATTCATGAAAGGCAATGGCAGTAGCTACGCTTAATGGGATCCCCTTATAAGCCGGACCAAACAGAACATCAAAATCATCCCCAAAATTATCGTGAATGGCCTTTGCATAGTACTCTCCCAGTTTTTTAAGCTGTGCCCCTGTCACATAAGAACCTGCATTCATAAAAAACGGGGACTTTCTTCCGCTTTTCAGTGTGAAGTCGCCAAATTTAAGAACTTTACTGTCTACCATAAATTCAATAAATTCCTGCTTATACTGTTCCATATTGTCACTTTCTCCTTATTTTATGCACTTTACAGCGTTACAATCTATATTGAATTTGCCCTACTGCACCATTTAGTATTTATGCACGCTTCTGTTTCATTTTTTCCATTTCTGTAAATAGAGTGTCCTCTGTCCCATGGCAATATAAATCCATAGTCATTTTTAGTGTACCATGTCCAAGTATATGTTGTAGTGTTTTTGGCTGCATTCCATTTTCAATAGCTCTGGTTGCAAATGTATGTCTGAATGTATGCGGTGTAAAGTGTTTAAAACTGGTATCTTCCTTTATTCTCTCATAATGAATAGCATAAGATTCCTTTGCCTGGTTCTTTCCCTTTAAGCGACTTACCCGTCACTTCCTCCTTCCGGTGTAAAATCAGGAGAAAGAAATGCTGTTAGAACATTCGCTCCTAATTTTACCATAATCAATATGTATTTTCAATCAACAATCGTTATATAATTTGATTTAGTAACCATTTATCCAATTTGCCTTTATGCGCATACGTCTATTGCCGATTCTGACTGAGAATCCGTTTTCTGGATCATGCACCCGTTCTCTTGCCTTTGTTGACGATGTTTCTGTATTTATAGCTTACCCCTGCCTTCCATTTTTATATTTTTACTCATAAAAAGAGCGAAGCCTAAACCTCGCCCTTAAGCACTCACTAATTTGTAGCTTTCCTTTCATTCAAATATATCCCATCTACCCGAAATTCATCATTTCTCTTTGATTTAGTATTTTGTAGATAAATCGAATCCCAATTATTGTTTGGTACGCACACCCATACAAGCTCACCTGTATCGAGCGAATAATACGAGGCGACTTTATACACCTTATTCTTATAGGAAACCCTTTAGTTTATCAATATTTTTTTTGTAGCTGTCGTTTGAAAATGTTTGCTAAATGAGGCATCATCTATTATTTTAATAATAGCAAACTCATGTATAAAGCATAAATCAATCACTTTCTCGAGTTTCCTAACCAGATGTTCCTCCGGTACAAGACTATCAAGGCAGAGCATTTCCACATGCTCCAACGTAGATAAACTACATAAATACGTAGTATGGGTATGAAGTCAGCAGATGGCAGTATGCTCTATTCTATTTATAAAGCAGATATGGTCTTTTGTTTTAACATTAAGAGCGTTCCTCTTTTAACAGCTCCAGATCCTCTCCATTAAGGTCAACGCGATAGCTTGCAGTATAAACATTATGACCACGCCAGCTGTCCCCATCAGAGTATCCATGGACAGCTACTGTAAAAAAAACATAACTCTCATCTATACTTATATCATAGTACCTTATAAAATCAGAATTATCAGATTTAGGTAGACTATCCCCTTTAAACAACGTTATAACGGAGCTTGTATCGGGCTTGCAACGAACCAGGTCAAGTACGGGATTCCAATCGTTCACCATTTTATCAGACGCATGAGTTCCATACACGTATCCATCTTCAGCATAAAGATAAATATTGTAGATTGTATTTCCTAAATATTGTTTATCTGTTCCATCAGGCCGTATACGATAACAGCCGTTAACGTTTCCAGCCTCATCTTTAACAGTCCAAAAATTATAATAAATCCAGTCCTCTACAATGATAAATGCATCATCATCTGTCAACCAAAAATGTGTTAACTCTCCACCGTCCTTTTTTAGCCGGACAAAATCGCCATAAAAGTAGTGTCCGCTCCCCTCATAATGCCCCACGCTTGCTATTATCCAGTCACCGCATATTCCGAAATCGACTATATAATTCTGTGTTACAGGGTTGCCGTTTTCCCCACCCAGAGGTAAGAATGTGGCAATCTGTTTTATATTTGAACCCACGCTATCCAAAGAATAAAGAACACAGTTATCTCCAACAAATTTCCAGGCATACTGTGTATCTCCATCACTATCAAGAAGATTATATTCGTCTGAATTAAAGCCAACTGATTGTGGCTCGTCTTCAGACGAAACTGGTATATTAGTTTGAACCGGATTTTCTTGTATCTTGGAGTTGTCGGAAGACTTTTCCTTGAGAGAACAACCATTGACGCTCAAAAGTAAAACAGAAAACATAATCAAAAATAATAACTTTTTTTTCATTCTGATACACACTCCATAATATAGTTTTTATTCCTCATAGGATCAGTATATCATGCAAAACATTTCTTATCTACAGCCAGTAAAATTTAATAAACGCTGTGAGTTTTATTTGACAAATGTTATCTACAATATAACATGATTCATATGCTGTAAAATCAAAGTTTACAGTGCGTGTACATACTATTTGGGCTACGGCTAGCCTTGAGGACTATGATAAATTTATTAAAACCTTATTCGATGTTCTACAGGCTGACCAATTTGACCTTGACCATTATGACAATTACACGAGTATTTATAAAATTGTAGAATAATCTTTTCAATTGGACCATATGAAGCCAGGAAAGCCGGTTATTACAAACTAATAATCCAGTAAAAAATAGGCCAGGAGTGATTAAACTCCTGGCCTTTTGTTATGGTGGTATGTGATGTGTTATATTTTCTGGATTTAATCTTCTTTCATACCTTTAGAGGTCTTCGTCTGATCGAGCATTCCCAAGGTCTGTTTTCCAAGGCTTTCATAGATCCACTGGTCAGTCTCTTCAGCCCATTTCCAACCGGAGTTTTCCACTCCAATCTCATTAAAATAGTACCAGACTTCATCAATACAAACCCATCCGGTTACCATCTGCCCAGTACTCGGATCCAGATAATAACGGTTGCCATCCTGCGGATCAGTTAGCCACCCTGTTTTCATTTTCCCCTTTGTTCCATCTGAAACCGGATTTAAATAATACCATCTGCCGTCTTTATTGGCAAACCAACCGACAACAATATATCCATCTTTCCCGAAGTAATACCAGCCAAGTTCACCATTATATTCCACCTGCTTCCACTCATTGGAATAATATCTGTCTTTGGTTGTGTAATATCGCCACCTATCGTCGCTATTGAGATGCCATTTGCCTGACTGGCTCTCATTTTCAGAGGAATCATTTTCTGTATTGATGGTATTTTCTGTATTGATGGTAATTGATGTTTCTGCATAGCAGTCAACATATTCCCTAAAATTTATTGCAATTATCCAGAATGTACTCTTTCCCGGTTCTGTCGGTACTCCGCTGATAACTCCTGTTTTCCAATCCAGTGTAAGGCCGGCCGGAAGTAATTCATCCTCCATGAACCAATAAAATGGGAGACTGGAAATAATATCGAGTTTTGCAGAATACGGAGTATTCACCAGTCCATCTTCGAAACGCACATTCTTAAACCTTGGAAGATCTTCCCAATATGCATAAATCGTATCATTAGCGTTCAACTCATTTAACTGATCAAGAATATTCCCATCTAAATCAATAACCTTAGTTCCTTTCCCTCCTTTCTCTGTAAAATAACCGCCAAATATATAGCCATTTTTATACGGTCTCCAAACATATGTGGTATGATTTCTCCTGTTACTATCTTTACTCCAATATATACCACTTGAATACAGTTTTGATAAACCGGTTCTATCCGCACCCTGATCATCAAGATTAATCTCTATATCACGCATAACAACAATCTTTAATTTGTCGTCAGAAGAACTCGCCCGCCATCTGGCCGCAATGAAATAGTAATCCTGTCCTTCCTCCAGTCTATAAGTTATATTAAAATCCCATAGTATACCACCATGATTATCATATGCCAGACATTGACTGCCTTTGGTAGGCCGGACCGGCTCTTGAGCGGATTCAATTCTATGGCATAATGCCTCATATTGCTCAGAAGTACATAAATAGCCATACTTATCAACTACATAATAACCTTTTCTCAACTCTTCTGAATAAAATGAATAATATCCTCCTTCACCTTCTGGAACTGTATACTTAAGTACCTGATAGTATGGAGCTTCCCCCACAGATGCAATCATCGAAAATCTCCGCCCATCCAAATATACCTCTTCGAAGGTTACAGGTGTTGCCTCTGACGATGTTGCCTTAGCCGGTGTTGCCCCTGACGGTGTTGCCGGCCGCGACCTAATGAGTGTATCTCTCGACCCACGGTAATCTTCTGACTTCTCACCTCTTTGTTCGGCTTGGGAAGGAGTTGCCCGAGGGTATACTTCCTGATTTTCATTACTTTTTTCCTGTGTTTCTGCCAACACATTTCCTGGCAACAATGTAACTATCATTATCACCACTAAAACCTTTGCTATTATAGGCCTGATTTTCATTTTGCTGCTCATTCTGCTCCCCCTTTATTTACATTCTTCTTTTGTAACACATTACTCCTTTCTCTCACCGCCACTCTTATCCAGCTCAGCGATAACGGATATACATGCACTTGCTTTCTCCCTCATGTTCCGGAAATGATGCGGCTGTCCACTATATAAGCATAAAAAGCTGCTGCCCCTCTAACAGATCGATTGCTTCAACATAAATCCGTTGATACACAATATCAAAGTATTGTGTTCGTTCTTCACACAACCTAACAAAGCTAACCAACTTTCTCCAGTCTCCGACAAATATAATGCACAGGCATCCCGTCTGGGTTAAATCTATGCTGAAATGACTTTTCCATACAGCATTTAAGTTTTCGCAACATGCCAGAACCACTGACAACCTTTTGTATTTTAAGACAGTTATAATAATAATAAAGGAACACTCATTGAAAATCAATACTTTTGGTGTATCCCAATAAGATAGTTTGATTGCATTATTGGTGCCGTTATGATGTCCCCTGACGCACTAGAATCGCCATATAGCCATATTGGGAAGCCAGGGGAGGGGGTATATGCAGTTTAAGGCACTAAAATAAGCCCACATACTCATATTTTACATACAAGCATATGAACTTATTTAGATGTCCAGACATATTTAACTCTTCCCTGATTTATTCAAAATCACGAAATTACCGTACAGCGCCTACCAATTCCCCTATATCTTCTACCTGATATTTTTTCATATAATCCTCTATTCCACGGACAATCTCTTCCGCTGCATAGGGATTTCGGAAATTTGCTGTTCCAACAGAAACAGCTGTAGCTCCGGCAAGAATAAATTCCACCGCATCCTCGGCATTCATGATTCCGCCCATTCCAATAATAGGAAGCTTCACCGCATTTGCCGCCTGATATACCATTCGTACCGCAACAGGCTTTATGGCAGGGCCGGAT